>SKSF01000130.1 GCA_007118095.1 Dehalococcoidia bacterium | reverse complement strand
GCCTGCTCCTCACGCTCGCTCTCTTCTTCCTCCGGCGAGCGGACCAGCATGATGGCGCCAATCATCGCTGCGGTGAGCAACACAGAGGCGATCTGGAAGGGCAACACCCAGGTAGACAGCAACGCGTGCCCGAGCTCCTGCGGCCCAAGCTCTGGCGCCTCGGCCACGAGTGCCCAGTCCGTGTCGTAGATGGCGAAGATGACGATCGCGAAGAGTGCGACCGACAACAGGACGGCTGGCAGGAACATGGCGGATTCGCCGTTGTCGCGCCCGGCGCGCGGTGTGAGCAAGACAGCGAACAGGACCAGGACAGCAATAGCGCCCACATAGATGATGATTTGTGCCATCGCCAGGAAGGCGCCCGAGAGCAGTACAAAGAAGCCAGCGACCCCGACAAAGCTGAGTATGAGAAAGAGTACTGCGTGCAACAGGTCGCGGGAGACAATCACACCGCTGGCCGCAATCAGCGTCACGGCTGCAAGCCCCCAGAAGGCGAGCACTTCACCGCTTGCGTCCATCAGCGCGCCCCCTTTGAGGAGTCGTACGGGACATAGCCGCCCACTTCTTTGACCAGCCGCGGCCGCTCGGGGACTTCGTCACGGCGGTAACCGAGGACCTTCGCCCAGCCATAGATGGCTGCGGCGGCAATGATGAGGTTGATGCCGCCAAAGAGCCACCAGATTGCGCTGGTCTCGATTTCGGCCTCCACGACGATGAGACGCTGGACGGCGAGCAGCAGCAAGTTGAGCGCCGCCAGGGGCAACATGAACTGCCAGGCGAACTTCATGAGCTGGTCGATACGAAGGCGGGGGAGCGTACCGCGCGTCCAAATGAAGAGGAAGTAGAAGGCGTAGACCTTCACGATGAACAGGATCCACGGGGGAACCCACTGTTCGAGCCCGAATAAGGACCAGCCTCCGAAGAAGATGGTGGCGGCGAAACAGGCGGAGGCCAAGGCATACGCGATGTCCATGCCATAGAAGAGGCCCCACTTCATGCCGGAGTACTCCGTGAGGTAGCCGGCGACGATCTCGGACTCGGCCTCGGCTATGTCTACCGGCGTCCGGTTGAGCTCTGCGCTCACGGCAATGAAAAAGATGACGAGTGCGACAGGCGCGATGAAGACGAGCCAGATGTTGTTATCGCTTTGCCACCAGACCATGTCTTGCAGGCTCATCGTGCCCGTGATCACCACCGTGCCGAGAAGGACGAGCACGAGCGGGACCTCGTAGCTGAGTGTCATCGCGACGATGCGCATGGCGCCAAACAGACTGTATTTGTTGTTGCTTCCCCACCCGGCCATAAAGGACGCAATCACAGGGAACGAAGCCATGGCAAGGAAGTAGAGGACAGCCACCGGGATGTCGGCGATAACCATGTTCGGTCCGAAGGGAATAACGGCCATCAGCATTACGGCGGGTGCGACGAAAACGATCGGCGCCGTGTACATCACCAGGATGTCAGCGCCGCGTGGCGTGTAGGACTCTTTGGTCAAGAGCTTCACGGCGTCTGCGATCGGCTGGAGGAGGCCAAACGGCCCCACGCGGTTGGGGCCGTAGCGGGACTGCATCCGGCCGATAATCTTCCGCTCGCCATACACGCCAAGAAAGAGCTGGGTCGGGAGGATGAAGATCAGGAAGGCGGCAACGAAGCCGATGATTGGCGAGACGATGAAGGCGAGTTCGTTGCCACCAATGCGTTCCGCCAGGTCGAGAATCTCCCCGGCAATATTTGAAAGGTCCCGCAGGTCCCACCAGTTGTCTGTCGCCAGCGAGTCGCGTTCTTCCATTAGCGGTCGATCTCCCCGACGACAACATCAATCGAGCCGAGCACGACGATTGCGTCCGCGACACTGCCCCCGACGGTCATTTCGCGCAAGGCGCTCAGGTTGATAAACGAGGGTGGCCTGATGTGGAAGCGGAATGGCGCAGGGCCACCGTCGCTCACCAGGTAGTAGCCCAGCTCGCCACGCGAGCCTTCGACCCGGGCGTATGCCTCACCAGCCGGCGGCCGGAGGGAAAGCGGTACCTCGGTGCTATGCGGGCCGCCGGGAAGGCTATCGAGCGCCTGGTTGACGATGTTGACGCTCTGGCGCATTTCTTCGAGCCGGACGATGAACCGGTCATAGCAGTCGCCGTTGTAGCCAATCGGTATGTCGAAGTCGTATTTCTCGTAACCACAATACGGGTCGGCGCGCCGGAGATCCCATGCCACCCCGCTGGCGCGGAGCATGGGCCCGCTGAGGCTTGAACTAATCGCACTCTCAGGGGGCAACGTGCCGACATTTCGCGAGCGGGTGATGAAGATTTCGTTGCCCGAAAGGAGGCCCTCCATTTCGTCGAGGAAGGCAGGGAAGCTCGCCATGATCTCGCGCGTCTTTTCGACGAAGCCCTCGGGCAGGTCAAAGGCCACACCGCCTATGCGCATGTAGTTGCAGGTGAGGCGGGCGCCGCAGGTCATCTCGAAGAGGTCCAGGATCTTCTCGCGTTCCCGGAAGGACCACATGACGGGGGTCTGCCATGCGCCGGTGTCGTTGGCAAAAGCGCCGACGGCCATGCAATGACTCGCAAGCCGCTGCAGCTCGGCCATGATGACCCGGATAGCATCGCCGCGCTCGGGCACGTCGATGCCGGCGAGCTTTTCGACGGCCAGGCAGTAGCCCAGGTTATTGGCCATGCTGCTGAGGTAGTCGGTGCGATCTGTGAACGGGATGTTCTGCGTGTAGGTGCGTTCTTCGGCGAGTTTCTCCATCGAGCGGTGGAGATACCCCATCACCATCTCGGCCTCGGTGATCTGTTCACCGTCGACGGTGGCCTTGATGCGGAAGACACCGTGGGTCGACGGGTGCTGGGGCCCGATGTTGATGACGAAGGGTTCGCCGTGGACGAAGTTGCTCATTCGTCGACCGTCCTCACCGGTGGCTCATCGCGGCGCGCGGTACCTGCGAACTCATTCAGGCCAGGCTGAAGGCCGCCGGGCATTGAGAGGAAGTCTTTGCGCAGGGGCCAACCGGGGAACCCTTCCCAGAGCAGGATGCGGTAGAGGGTGGGATGCCCTTCGAATTCGATGCCGAAGAGGTCGTAGGCCTCGCACTCCTGCATCCAGGCACCGTGCCAGACGGGGACCACGCTTGGAACAACGGGCTTATCGCGGTCGATGAGCTCGACTTTGTACGTACCCAGGTGGTTCTTTTCGAATGAGTGAAGGTGGTAGACGACCTCGAGGCGGTCCCAGTAGTCGGCGCCACACAGGTTCGAGAGGAAGATGAAGTCCGTCTCGGCACTGGTGCGAAGCGTATCCATCGTCTCACGGAGACCTTCAACCTTGAGGTAGCAGGCCGCGTCTGTTGACCGTTCGACGCTGCCGGGGGCAACGCGTTCGGTGAGATCGGCCAGTTCGTGTCCATCAAACCAGTGAGTTGCCATCATCGCCACTCCAATGCGCCCTTGCGCCAGGCATAGAGGCCTCCGACCAGGAAGGTCGAGAGGAAGAGCATGACCTTCAAGAAGCCAACAAAGCCCACTTCGTCGAAGACGACGGCCCACGGATAAAGGAAAACGATTTCCACGTCGAAGAGGAGGAAGAGCAGAGCGATGTAGTAAAAGCGGAAGTTGAACTGGACAAGGCTCGGCCCTTCGGTGCGTAGTCCGCACTCGTATGTGTCTGCCTTCACCGGATTGCCGGGCACCCTGGGGCGGACGCGGATGTACTGGAACGCCCACGAGGTGATCACCGCCCCGAGCGGGAAGATGATCGCGATGATGGCGAGAATTGCTATATGGCCGTATTCGTCAAGCACGAGTGAGCCGCTTGTGAAATTCGTCTCTAAGGACGGGGCTGACTATAGCATGGCCCTCGAGAGCGAACAAAAATCCCCGCGGCGAGCGCCAGCGGGGAACCTGGTGAGTTGTGAAAATAAGGGACGGCTCATCCCACACAGCCTCGCCATGCGCCCCCAGTCGAGTACCGTGCGGGAATGAGCCGTCCCTGGACATCCCTCGAAGGGATGGCGGCTTTCGCCTGCACTCGTGAGTATGGGACAGGCGCCGGTTCGGTGGGTCAGCCGGTGGCAACGGGCCCGTAAAATGGCCGCAAATTTCCCAGGGAAGGCGTGGGGACCGTGTCATTGCCTGCCGTTGGACTCATTGGATGTGGTTTTATCGGGCGGTTCCACTCCCGAAATTTGCGGCGTGTCATCCGCAGCGAGTTAGTGCCGGCGCGGTACATGGCCGTCGCGGATCGCCAGCGCGAGCGGGCGGACGAGTTCGCGGCTATTACGAACGTCGCCAGTGCGTATGACAATGCGCGTGACCTGTTCGCGAACCCGGAGTTGAACACCGTTTATGTCTGCACCGAGACCGCAGAGCATCCCGCGCTCGTGATAGAGGCGGCGCGCCGTGGGATGCATGTTTTCTGTGAAAAGCCGCTCGCGACGTCACTGGACCGGGTCGAAGAGATGGTCGCCGCCGTCCAGGAGGCCGGCATCGTTCACCAGGTGGGACTGATTCTGCGTTCCTCGCCGGTGCTGACGGTATTCCACCACCTCATATCCGACCCAGGGCTCGGACGTCTGCTTACCGCCCATCTGCGGGATGACCAGTATTTCCCTGTCAACGGTCTCTATAACAGCCGATGGCGTGGAGATGTCGACAAGGCGGGCGGCGGGACGCTCATCGAACATTCGATCCACGACGTCGATATCTTCCGCTGGTTCTTTGGGGAGGTCCGGGCGGTGCGTTGTCATACGCGCAACGTGACCGGCCATCCAGGCGTGGAGGACGTCGCCATCGTGACGTTTCAGCACACGAACGGGGCTTCAACGACGCTGAGCTCTGTGTGGCACGACATCGACGGCCGCGCGTCTACGCGCCGGCTCGAGGTGTTCCTCGAACGGGGGTGGTTCGCAACCGACCATGATTTCCTGGGCCCCATCGAGGTCCACCTGAACGGGGAGACGCCCCGGGTACTGACGACGGAAGAGGTTTTGGACCGCTTTTGCGCGCTGCGCGGTCTGAATGAGGAGGAGCGAACGCTGGCCGAAAACGGCATGCTGGCTGATTACCAGTTCGTGCGGAGCGTGAGCCGCGAAGAAGCAGCGTTCCCGGGGTTCGAAGAGGCGTACGCAGCGCACCTGATCGTCGATGCATGTTATCGAAGCGCAACGGAGGGGCTGGAGATAGAGATTGGCAAGGCATAGGCGCAGACTATGCCTTGACTCGCAGTACAATTTACCCGTCAATGGCAGAAGTATACAATCTTCGAATCTTGCGCCTGGAGGACGTATTCCCGGCCAGGCGCACGGGGGCAGGGATGGCAACACAAACCACAAAGGAACTCTACGACCTGGGGGAGGCGCCGCCGCTCGGGCAGGTGCCTCAGAAGATGCACGCACAGCTCATTCGCCCGGACCGCTTCGGGGAGCCCACGAAGGCTTTCCAGCGAGAGGTGATCGATACGCCGCAGCCAGGGCCGGACGACGTGCTGGTGTACGTGATGGCGGCTGGCGTGAACTACAACAACGTCTGGGCGGCGCTTGGGAGCCCGGTCGATGTCATCGGCGCGCGCCAGAAGGCGGGCGAAGCCGAGGATTTTCACATCGGCGGGTCCGACGCATCCGGGATTGTCTACGCGGTCGGCGAAAACGTGACCAACGTGAAGGTGGGCGACGAAGTCGTGGTCCACTGCGGGACATGGGACGTCCACTCACCCTATGTGAAGGCGGGCAACGACCCGATGTTCGACCCCTCTTACCGCATCTGGGGTTATGAGACGAACTGGGGTTCGTTCGCACAGTTCACGAAGGTCCAGGCGCACCAGACCATGCCCAAGGCCGAGCATATGACCTGGGAAGAAGCGGCTGCTCCGACGCTCGTAGGGGCCACTGCTTACCGGATGCTCTTCGGCTGGCCACCGCACACCGTGAACGAAGGGGACGTCGTACTCGTCTGGGGCGGCGCTGGCGGCCTGGGCTCGATGGCGATTCAGCTCGCCAGCGACGCCGGCGCACGCGTCGTGGCGGTGATCTCGAACGATTCGAAGGTGGACTTTTGCAAGGGACTGGGAGCGGTCGGCTGCATCAACCGCAAGGAGTTCGACCACTGGGGACGCCTTCCTGACTGGGACGACATGGAGGCGACCGCGAAGTTCACCCAGGGCGCACGTGCGTTCGGCCGGGCGATCTGGGACATCCTCGGCGAGCGGGTGAGCCCGCGCATCGTCTTCGAGCATCCCGGGCAGGACACCGTCCCGACATCGCAGTTCATCTGCGATACGGGGGGGATGGTCGTGATCTGTGCGGGCACGACGGGGTATAACGCCGATGTGGACCTGCGCTACCTGTGGATGCGCCAGAAGCGGCTCCAGGGTTCGCATTTCGCGAACGACCAACAGTCGTACGCATTCAACGAGCTTGTCCGGCAGCAAAAGATCGACCCGTGCCTCTCCCGGACCTTTTCCTTCGATGAAACGGCCGAGTGCCACCAGATGATGTACGAGAACCGTCATCCCGACGGGAACATGGCCATCCTGGTGGGCGCGAAGGAAACCGGGAGCAAGGCCTTCACCGCCGGTTAGCGGCAACGCGGGACTGTCGCAAAACGCCCCGGGGCGCATAATGCGCACGGGGCATCGCCCCACTTTGACCCAGGACAAGGGAGGCCGCGCCATGGCGCGTGATTTCGCAGCCGATATCCAGGACCCGGTTGCCGGGCAGATCATCAGCAACGTAGGCACGTGGGTTGACCGGGAGGTGGTACCGGTCGCCAGCGAGTACGAGCACGCCGATGCGTTCCCGGAGCCGCTTGTCCAGGGGATGGCGGACATGGGGCTCTTCGGCATCAAAGTGCCGGAGCAATACGGCGGGCTCGACCTTTCGTTCGAGTGCTATGCGGGCGTGTGCGTGGAGCTCTCGCGCGGGTGGATGAGCCTTGCCGGCATCATTAACACCCATGTGCTCGTGGGCTATGCCATCGACCAGTACGGCACGGAAGAGCAGAAGAACTACTTCCTGCCCAAGCTGGTTGAGCCGGAAATCCGGTGCGCGCTGTCCATCACCGAACCGGACGCTGGCTCCGACGCGCAGGCAATTAAGACGCAGGCCCGGCGCGACGGCGACGATTACCTCCTGAACGGTCAGAAGATGTGGGTCACAAACGGCCAGCGCGCGGGAGTCTACCTGGTGCTGACCAAGACAGACCCGGAAGCTAAGCCACAGCACAAGGGGATCAGCGCCTTCCTCGTTGAAGCGGGCACGCCGGGGTTCAGCAGCGGAAAGCAGTTCGACAAGCTGGGCTACAAGGGCGTTGAAACCACCGAGCTGGCGTTCGATGACGCACGGGTGCCTGCGACGCGGCTGCTGGGCGGCGCCGAAGGTTCGGGGTTCCAGCACGTGATGAGCGCGCTCGAAGTCGGGCGGATCAACGTCGCGGCTCGCGGGGTCGGCGTTGCGCAAGCGGCGTTCGACGACGCCATCCGGTACGCGCAGCAACGTGTTGCCTTCGGCAAGCCGATTTTCGAGCACCAGGCGCAGCAGATACGGCTGGCGGAGATGGCGACGAAACTGCGCGCCGCACGCCTGCTCACCCTCGACGCGGCGCGGAAGAAGGACTCCGGTGAGCGGAGTGACCTGGACGCCGGTATGGCAAAGCTCTTCTCTACGGAGGCTTGCCAGGAGATCGTGCTGGAGGCGCTGCGCATCCACGGGGGCGTCGGCTACTCGAAGGAGCTGCCGCTCGAGCGCTATTACCGCGACGCTCCGGTGATGGTGATTGCCGAGGGCACAAGCGACATCCAGAAGATCGTCATCGCCCGGAATCTTGTCCGGGATTATCCCGTTTAGGAGCAGACCATGACCGTGCACGATGGGCGCGACAAGTTCGGCCGTTACCTTGAAGACTTCGAAACCGGCGACGTGTACAAGCACTGGCCTGGCCATACCATCACGCAGGCCGAGGACCACCTCTTCTGCGCGCTAACGATGAACCAGCACCCGCTTCATTCGGACGAGTGGTATGCGGAGGAGGAGACCCAGTTCAAGAAGAACGTGGTGGTGGGGAACTTTGTCTATTCGCTGGTGCTCGGCATGAGCGTTCCCGATGTCTCGGGGAAGGCCATCGCCAACCTGGAAGTCGAGATGCTCCAGCACAAGATGCCGACATTCCACGGTGACACGATCCGCGCGGAGACCACGGTGCTCGAAGTGAAGCCGTCCGAGTCCCGCCCGGACCGCGGCATCGTGACAGTGGAGACGCGCGGTATCAACCAGCGCGGCGAAGAAGTCTGCTATTTCAAGCGCAAAGTGATGGTGCCGCGGCGCCCCCAGTAGGCGCCACGACGGTCACCTGCTGGCTGGCCGCCTGTGCCACGCTCAATTGCGATCGTGCTGCGGCAAAACGGGCTCCCGGTCGCCTTGCAGCAGAGACCGCTTGGGGTACGGCACTTCGATGCCCTCCCGGTCGAAGCGGTTCTTCAACCGGCGGCGAAGCTCGCCCATCAGCTCCCACTGGGTGCCGATTCGGACATCACCAAGGATCTTGATGACAACGCCATCGGGGCCCAGGTCGTTGACCCGCAGGACGGCGGGCGGGCTCACGATGTCCGTATAGCGGTCTTCGGACAGCTCACGGCAGACCTCGTTGATGACACGGATAACGTCGTCGGTGTCCTCCTCCAGGGCGATGTTGACGTCGAGGTGGATGCGGCTGTAGTTCTGCGTGTAGTTCGTCGCGACGATGATGGCGCTATTCGGGACGACGTGCACGGACCCATTCAGGTCACGGATGACGGTCCGGCGGGGGTTGATGTCTTCTACCACGCCATCGACGCCAGCGATCATGACGACGTCGCCAATGCTGTACTGCTCCTCCAGCAGGATGAACATGCCGTTGATCACGTCGCGGATCAACGATTGCGCCCCGAGTCCGAGGCCCAGGCCAATAACGCCAAGGCCGGCAGCGAGCGCCGTGACGTTGAACCCGAGCTGCCCAAGGATGAGGCTCGCGCCGATGAAGAAAAGGACAATCTGGACGCCCCAAAAGATGGTGGCGCTCATGGTGTCGGCGCGGCGTTTCACTGTCTCGGCGTCGCGCCGCCGGGTAGTCTCAGCTCGTTCGATGATGCGCTTCATCAGGCGGCTGATGAGCCGCTTGAGGACGAAATGCGCGATGACAAGGAGGACCAGGACGAGGCCAATCGCGATTGCCGTCTCGACATAGGCCGGCGCCGTTTCCGTGATGAACTCTTCTACCTGGTCTTCGACTTCGTCCACCGGGGTCCCCTTCGGCTAGCCGGCCGCCGAGAGCGGCGCGAGGCTTTGCGCGAGTCGCTTGACCCCTGCGTCATCGAACGCGACCGAGATCTCGACGTCGCCACTGCGCTCTTGCACTGAAACTACGGTGCCCACGCCGAACTTTGGATGCAACACACGGTCGCCCGCTTCCCACTGCGCATCAGCCGGGGAGATGGCCGGGGGCGCGGCGGCAGCCTGTTCCAGGGTCCGGGGTCCGGATGAGCTCCAGGGGCGCGCCAGGTGTGCGGGAATCTCATTCAGGAACCGCGACGGCGCATTCGCCTGCGGTGAGCCGAACATCATGCGGCGAAACGCACGGCTGAGGTACAGGAGATCGCCGGCACGGGTGATACCGACATAGGCCAGGCGGCGCTCCTCTTCCATCTGCTCGATGTCTTCGAGCGCGCGGAGGTGCGGCAGCAGACGCTCTTCCATGCCCACGATGAAGACGATTGGAAACTCGAGCCCCTTGGCAGCGTGCAGTGTCATCAGCGTGATGGCATCGGCTTCGCCTTCGAGCTCATCGACATCGCTCACCAGTGCGACGTCCTGGAGGAACGACGCAAGGTCGCCCTGTTCGCCGCCAAGCTCGCCCAGGCTGTATTGCTCCATGACGGTGCGAAGCTGGTCGATGTTTTCGATGCGCTCCTGTGCACGGTCGTCGGACTCCGTGAGGTGCAACCGGTAGCCGGAGAACTCGATCACAGCGTCTAGCAAGCCGCCCAGCGATTCGTATGTCGTTTCACGCAGACGTGCGACGCCGTTGGTGAACGCGGCGACTGCGTTCGCGGCCCGGGAGGTGACGCCGGGGATGGATTCGCCACGTGCGATGGCGTCACAGGCGTCTGCAACTCGCAGGCCATAGGCTCCCGCCCAGGCACGAAGCCGTTCAATGGTCTTTTGCCCAATGCCACGCGGCGGCACATTCACGACGCGCATCCAGCTCGCTTCGTCGTAGGGGTTGTGGATGAGGCGGAGGTACGCGACCAGGTCTTTGATTTCGCGGCGCTGATAGAAACGCACACCGCCCACCAGCCGGTAGGGGACACGGTGCCGTACCAACGCTTCCTCGATGGGCCGCGACTGCGCGTTGGTGCGATACATGACGGCTATCTCGCTGAGCCGCCGCCCATCGGCATTGAGGCGCGCTATTTCTCGCGCGACGAACTCGCCCTCTTCTTCATCGTTGTAGGCCTCGTACGTCACGATGGCCTCGCCGCCCTGGCGTTCGGTCCAGAGTGTCCGTGGGGTGCGGCCAGGGTTGTTCGCAATGACAGCATCGGCAGCCTGGAGAATGGGCGACGTCGAGCGGTAGTTCTGTTCCAGGAGATAGACTGCCGCGCCTGGCCAATCCTGCCGGAAGTGCTGGATGTTCCGGACGTCGGCAGCGCGCCACGAATAGATACCCTGGTCCGGGTCACCGACGACGCAGATGTTCCCGTTGATGGACGCGAGCTCCCGTGCGAGCTCGTACTGGACCGGGTTAGTGTCCTGGAACTCGTCGACGAGGACGTGAAGATATCGGCCGGCGTACTTCTCGCGCGCTTCGGTCGACTCGCGGACGAGCCGCAGCGCTTCGAGGAGCAGGTCGTCGAAGTCGAGGGCACGGCCAGAGGCGAGGGTAGACTGGTAAGCGCGATAGGCGCGGACTGTGACCTCGTCGGCGTAGGTCGCCGCGCGATCCTGGAGGTCGTCCGGCGACAGCATTTCGCTCTTTGCGCGCGAGATACCCGAGAGGACCGCGCGGGGGCTGAACGCCTTTATGTCAATATTCAGGTTCTCGAGTATCTGTTTCAGGACTGATAGCTGGTCGGCGTCATCGTAGATGGCAAAGTTCGTATCAATACCGATACGGTGGCCATCAATGCGCAGCCAACGGGCGCACATCGAGTGGAACGTGCCCATGTGGACGTCGTGTGCGTCGTCCCCAAGGAGCTCATTCACCCGCTCGCGCATCTCGCGAGCGGCTTTGTTCGTAAAGGTTACAGCGAGAATGCGCCAAGGGGAGACCTGATGGATACGGACGAGATACGCTATACGATGCGTTATGACACGCGTTTTGCCGCTGCCAGGCCCGGCCAGGATGAGAATCGGGCCATCGCCATGGGCGACGGCCTGGGACTGGGGGGTATTGAGCGTCTGTGTGAGTGTGGTCGAGGCTGATTCAGCCGTCACTGTGGCACCTTAACATTGGCTAAGCTTGTTGATCGAATTCTACTCGACGCCCACAGCCCCGCTGCTATACTCGAAATTCGGGTCAGCGACGGGGGTTTCCTGGAGACATCTGCATGTTCTTGATTGATTGGCCGGGCGGTTCATGGGAAGCAACGCTTCGCATGACGCTGACTGTCCTGGCGATTTACCTGGTGGTACTCTGGGTCACGCTCGTCTTCTGGACGTATCGTGACATCCGCCAGCGCACGCGCGACCCGATCCTGCAAACGGTAGCCGTTGTCCTTGTCCTCGTCTTTTTCCTTCCCGGGCACTGGATCTACCTTATCCTCCGCCCGCGTTACACGCTGACCGAGCTCTACGAACGGTCGCTGGAAGAGGAGGCGCTCCTGCAGGAACTCGAGGACCAGAAAGCGTGCCCGGGCTGCAACCGCCGTATCCAGGATGACTTCCTCCTGTGCCCGTATTGTCGAGCGTCGCTCAAGGAGCCGTGCGCGGGTTGTAGCAAGCCACTGAACCGGGCGTGGCAGGCCTGTCCCTACTGTGGTGTTGAGAAACCGGCGCCAGTGCGCCCACCACAGCGGCAGCAGGGCCGGGTGACGAGGGGGCCGCGCGCACCCGTCCGGGCCCGTGCGGCAAACCGCGCGCAACGGCAACGGGTGCCCATGCCAGAAGGCATGAGCTCAGGCGGCTCAGCGCCACCGGAAGCCGAGATTGGCGGCGAGGAAGACCAGTCACGCGAGACCGCAAACACCGTCCCTGTCGACGCCACGAAGGCCAATACCAGCGAGGATGGCGACGTTCAGAGCTCGACTGCCGACGACACCGCGAAGAAGGCGCATGGAAACGGCCGCGGTAAGGGGAAGTCCAAATCCAAGGCGAACCAACGCACTCATAATGCATCTCCGGAGCACTCCGGTGCCCCGGACAGTGATGGCGAACCGGCCGCGACACCTGCGGAGTCGAAGACAAACGACTGACCGGGAATGGGTTGGCTCAGGCCCCCTGGGCGGCCGCCGTCTCTATCGCAAGGGCGTCGAAGGGGTTCGCACTCTCAATTAGCTCGGCCATGCGATCCAGCTTTGCCTGTCCTTCGAAACGTGTTTCATCGAAGATCCCTTCGAGCGCGATGATCGTGTTCTCCGTATCCGTCCGTGAGAGCAACAGCGGCACGCCCGCGGCCCGCGACGCATCGTACGTGTATTCGGACGGATTCCGGCCGCCGGTCAGGACGAGGACCACCGGCTCCCCGCGCAGGGCGGCCAGGTGCATGTCGGTCTTGTCGTAGCGTGCCACGACGGCTGCGCGCTGAAAGCGGCGGAAATAGGGTTGGCCCGCGTCGGAACCAATGGGGGCGACGACCAGGTGGTCGCAGGTGGTGTCCTGCGGTTCGACGTCGACGAGCACTTCAGCGAACAGTGCGCGCTTCACGTCTTCGACGGAGAAGCCGGCGAGCGTCCTATCCTCGACGATGGCACATACGGGGGTGTCACCCTGTGTCGCAGGCATTGTGCCCAGGTCCTGGCGCGCGACGCGGGTGACAACCTGGACGGCCGGCTGGAGACCTTCCGGGGTCTCGCCCGGCGTGCCGGCCGAGACCAATACCACACGCGCACCTTCCGGGACGTCGCCGGGGCTGCCCTCGACGACATCCAGGTCGCGCGATGCCGGGCTGGTGTAGGACGCGGGATCCTGTGGCTGACCGGGTGAGCCAGGGACGAAGAACTGCGATGCGAAGAAAGCAGCATCGGTCTGCGCATTGCCTTCGCCCGTGAAGCGGATGAGCTTTGTCGGGACGCCCTGGTAGGCGTAGTGCCGCGCAACTGCTGCGGCGACACCTGTCTTGCCCGACCCGGGCCCGGCGGAAGTCACGAAGATTATCGGCAAAGTATCGCTCCCGGCGCGCGCGGCGCCCGATGTGATTGTGGCGAAGTGACGTGATTGCGGCAAACATTCCGGGGGCGTTCACCGGGCGACTGAGCGCGTTAGGATGCGAGGATGAGCATTTCACGGCGCGTAACGGTAGAGCGGAACCGGTTGCGGTTCGCTGCCGCGCACATGGCAACCTTCGCAGGCGATTGCGAGCCACTCCACGGGCACAATTATGACGTCATCGTCGAGCTGGATGGTGACCTGACGGAGGACTCGTGGGTATGGGACTTCGGCGACCTGAAACGGACCACAAAGGCGATCGTCGACGAGCTCGATCACCGGTTTCTCCTGCAGCGCGAGAGCCGTTTCTTGCGTATCGAGGAAGGCGAGGACACCTGGACGGTCGGATTCGGCGACCGTGAGTACCGGTTTCCAAAACGGGATGTCGCGGTGCTGCCCATCGAGAATTCGACGGCGGAGTGCCTGGCGGAGTGGATCGCGGGCCGGCTGGCGGCGGAACTGGGAACGCGCGAGGGTGGCCGGTTCGAAAAGCTGACTGTGGGCGTCGAGGAGATGCCTGGACAGACTGGTTGGTATACTTTAAACATGCGGGGTTCATGAGCCCCACGGCCTCAATGTGGAGGATCGAATGCAGGTGGACTGGGACAAGACGATTAACGACATCCTGGCAGAGAAGATGTCGTGCCAGGCATGTGGCACGCTCGGTGAGACCATGGTTGTCGGGTACACCCGCAACCCGGACGCGGCTCAGTTTGCCTCGCGGTGCAAGGACTGCATCGATAAGACGGACTGCGATGCGCGAAAGCTAGTGGTGGTCTGCGATGACTGTGCGCGGCAATACCGCGTGAACGGCGAACACATGGACGAAGCCGGCATGATGGGGCTCTTGCTCGAGGAGTGCCGGACGAACCTGGAAGAGTCTATCGATTACCTCTCCACCTACTGGAAGGAAGAGGGCGAAGTCGAGTACGAGGACATGCAGAAGAGCCTGCTGGAAGTGGACCCGGACCTCTTCCGGGAGGAAGACGCCTGGCGCCGGAGGCTCGAAGAGGAGTACATGCAGATCCACCGCTGGTTCCGTGACCGTGGCATCCCGGTCCCGAACCCGGGCTGGCGCAGCCAGTATGTTGAGGACGTGATCGGGCTGGGGTACACGACGCTCCTGGGCGATTAGCCCAGGGGTCTTGGACTCAGCGCGACGCGTGTTATACTCGGTCCTGCGAGCGGAAGTAGCTCAGTGGTAGAGCGCCTCCTTGCCAAGGAGGAGGTCGCGAGTTCGACCCTCGTCTTCCGCTCCATTTTTATGCACACAATCCCCGGGCACACGGGGTCGGCCGCCGAAGTGGCGGAATGGCAGACGCGGCGGTCTCAAAAACCGTTGGGATAACACCCGTGCGGGTTCGACTCCCGCCTTCGGCACCACATATCCTGTTTCCCGGATAGACTGGAATCGACGCACACCTTGCCGAGTGGTGTAACGGTAGCACACGGGCCTTTGGAGCCTATGGTCGGGGTTCGAATCCCTGCTCGGCAGCCACAGCAGGGGTAAGTGGACCTCAACGAAGCAGGCCCTCGTCAGTGACGAGGGCCTTTGTGCGTTTCAGCGTGCAGGAGCTTATTCGCCCTTCACCCCGAAGTAGACGGTGAGACTTGTCGTAGCGATGACTTTCCCCTTCAGCGCCTCGATGAAGTCCGAATAGTGCGCGTCGGGCGAGAGGCCAAGCGAGGCTTCGTTCAGCGCGTAGAGGGTGAAGACGTAGCGGTGGGCCTTGTCGCCTGCTGGCGGGGCGCAGCCGATCCACCCTTCACGGTGCTGCCAGAAGGGCGTGCCTTCGCCGAAGTCGCGCGCTGTGTTGTTGAGGTTCTGCGCGCCCTGGGGAAGCGCACCGGGCGCGCCGGCTCCTTCGGGGAGGCTGGCGACGCTGGCCGGGATGTCATGGGCGACCCAGTGGACGAAGAGGTCGGCGAAGAGTGTCCCGGCGGGCGGAAGGCCGAAGCTGCCCCACGGGACGTCGGGGTCGACGTTTGAGAGGGCGAAACTGCGGGTGCCTTCGGGCGCTCCAGACCACTGGAGCGGCGGCGAGACGTTTTCGCCCTTTGCCAGGGTGTACTTGTCCGGCATCGTGCCCTGTTCCACGAGGACAGGGGAGGTGAGTGAGAACATGTGACTGCTCCTTTCGTGCAATGCGTTGCGTGGCCAGTCACATTTTGGCAGGAGCGGACGTGAGTGTGGCGGCCCTAGGGCCGCCACACGGAAAATCACGGTCGACGTGTGTTCAACGCTGACGCGTGTCGACTGCTCACCTATGAGTCGTCATCGCAACCCGGGAACGTGACCCACTTCTCGATCGCGTCGCAATCGGTCACGTCGATGTCTCCCACGCCGCTGACCTGCAACCGGGTCAGCTTAATGACCCCGTCAAAAGCGGTAGCGCCGTCACTCCGGTCCCAAAGCGGATCGTCCTTATAGACGCCGGTCGCGGTGTGCGCGTAACCGTTTTCACACTGAACGATGTTTGTGAATCGAGTATCGCCCCCTCCATCATGGTGATGCCGCGTCCTGGTGAGGTAACACGCAGTTTCATCATCACCACCAAGCGCCTCAAAACGCTCATTGTCTACATCACCTGTATAGTCAACTCTCACGTCCTGAGTGACGTTATCGGATTTACCCGTGTCGAATCCATCGTCGTCTTCGCCGGGGCCTTGACCGTCGCCGCTCCCTTGTCCTTGAGCTGCCGCCGTTCCCACGGCGAGCATTCCGAGGACGATCACTAAGCCGATTATCGCCACCGATCGTCCCAGGGCTTCAATCCCCATCGTTGCTGATTTCACCAGGTACTCCTTGATTTGGGTAATTAGTGCCTTGCGCTATTGGTCGTTTCCTTAAACCGATCAGGCGCTTCCGATTCCACGGTCTACAATGTCTCCGCGTGCTCCTGTATACCTCCTCTCATTCGGCTCAGGGACCAAATGCAGTGCACTGCTCCACCGTATACATGAAGCCCCAGCCCTTCTCAACCCCGCAAGGAGTTACCCAAGCAGTTCATATGGTTTTTCCGTGCAACACGACAGCCGTTGTCGCAGCAGGAATAAGGTCGCTAAAGAAAAGTGAGGCGTCGTTGTCTTTTCGCCTCGTTGCAGGCACAGCGTGAGCGATTCCGAGACGGTCGTGGCATCGGCGGTGGCGGGCGCGGCGTCAAAACCCCGCAATGTGTCAGGATCCTTTGCTGCCTCCACGTGATCAACGCTGACGTCACCTGTTTTCTACATGCTAGGGTGTGGTCAGCCGGGCGCGCGGCGGGTTGCAACCTGCAGCTCGCCGGAAAGAAGGAGCAGAGATGACACACACCGAAAGGCGCTGGAACCGCCGACGCT
>SKSF01000068.1 GCA_007118095.1 Dehalococcoidia bacterium | reverse complement strand
GGCCCCTGTCCACGGAAGAAGAGGCGGTCGCTCATGCTGTCGCCATCGAAGCGAATGCCGATGGTGGGGTTGAACGTGAAGCTGGCGGTTGCGCTGATGCTCGCGCCGCCATCCGATGGTGCAATGTTCAGGAGATCTTCTTCGAAGCTAAAGGGGTAGCTGCGGGTGACCTCCTTGCCGGCATCAAACGAGAGGGTGAGCTCTTCGCCAGTGACGCCGACGGAGACGCTTGAGGGCATGCCAGCTTCGGCGAGTGCGTCGTTGAGGGCAGACTCGAGCGCGGAAATGTGCTGGGGATCGCGTTCGTAGACGCTTTCGGCAATGTCGTTGAGGTCGCGGACGAAGTTGACAGCTTCCTGGAAGCGGACATCGACGAAGGGGATGCTGAGGTCGGTCTCATCGAGCCCGGCGATCGCCGCGATCTCCTCGGCGAGGTCGGTGACGATGCGAATGGCCTCGAAGGCGGTGATGTCGCGGAGGTTCAGGGCTTCGCCGAGATTGTGGTTGACGTTGATGCGGTCCGGGGTGCTGTCTTCCAGGTTGGAGTGGAAGGCGAAGACCTGGCCAGGCGCATTAGCGAGGGCTGTCACGGGGCCGGAGACTTCGAGGCTCGCGTCCAGGTCAACAACGGAGTTCTGGACGGTGAAGCCGGCATCGAGGTCGCCCTCGACGTTGAGGTTCACGAGACTGCCCACGCCGTTGTTGTCGGTGGCGCTCGCGATGTCCGCGAGGGTGAGCGTGCCGTCCTGGCCGAGCTGGATGCCGACCGAGGGGTTGAATCCGAGGCTGCCGGAGCCGGTGAAGTCGAGGAAGCCGAGGCGGGCGTCGAAGCCCATGTTTTCGCCGGTGATGTCGAGGCTTGCGCTGGCGATGTTGCCGTCTTCGCCGCCTTCGACGTAGAACCGGTTGCCCAGGTTCGGTTCGTCGTCGCCTATCCCAAGCTCGCTGTCGGAGTCCAGCTTGATACCGATGGTGAGGTCGAAGGTGACTGTGGCGCTGCCGTCCCAGTCGCCCGCCTCGCCCCTCAGGGAGATGCCCTCGAGGTCGTTGCCGAGTTCCAGGTCGATGGTGGGCGAACCGTCTTCATTGGTTTCGAAGAGGTCGGCCGATGCGTCTACGGAGACGGTGTATTCGATAGCGTCGGCGGTGATTTCGAGTTCGCCAACGAAGTCGGAGCAAACATTGAGGGCCGTCTCGAAGCGGGCGAGGATGGCGCTGGCGTCGACCTCCTCTTCGCCGAGCTGTTCTTCCAGGCGCTCGATGCGTTTCTGGACGAGCGGTTCGACTTCACTCCAGTCCATCTCGCAGATTTCGATGAGCTGCTGGGCGCTGATATCGCCGACTTCGGTGGACTCGCCGACGAGGCCGGCAAGTTCGCTGAGCGCAACGACGGGCGCGGCCAGTTCGTCGGCGAGCGATGTGAGGCCGCCGATGGTGCCGCCGATAACCGGGATGTCGGCGCCGAGGTGCTCGTGCTGCTGGACTTCGCGCAGCCAGTTCGCGAACCAGGTGAGACCGCTGGTGACGTCACCGACCGAGACGCGGGTGAACCCTTTCAGGTCTTCAATGAGGCTGGAGTGGACGTTGACGTTATCGGCGGGGCGAAGCATGCAGATTTCGTCGTCGCCGCCGAAGTCCACGGGGTTCGAGCCGTCCTCGCAGGTGTAGACGACCCCGTTGTCCCCGGATTCGTTTTCGATTTCGACTTCGATGGGCTCGGCTTCGCAGTAGATAAAGCCGTCGTGATCGACGAAGGTGCCCACGTCGCATGTGAAGAGGTCGTCGAGATCCGCCCATTCGACGCTCAGGAGCGGGTCTTGAAGCGACCCGTCGAACTGGAGGGGGGTCCCGTCGACATTGACGCTCGTGAGATCGAGGGAGGCATCGCCGGATACTTCGAGCGCGGGTGCGGTGGGGTCTGAGATGTCGGTGAGCGCGATTGCGGCATCGAAGCCGACGTGGGCATCACCCTCCACATCGATGACGCCGAGGCGGCCGGAGCCCTCAATACCGGTGTCTGCCTGGAGGTGGACGGTGGGAGGATCATCCCCGTGCGCGCTGATGGCGCCGTCCCCGGTGTCGATGTCGACGCTGCCGCCCAGGGAGAGGGAGAGCTGGAGATCCGCGTTCAAGGCGAGGTCGATGACCTCGCCGCCGGCACGATCAATCGCGGCCAGCGCGGCCAGTGTCTCTGTGGTCGTGAACTCTTCGTCGAAGTGCAGCGTGGCGCTGTCCTGCGAGAGGTCGATGCCACTGATGCCGTCGACGTCTTCGAGTGCTGCGATGAATTCTTCTTCAGTGGGCGCTTCGAGTTCGGAGAGGTCACCGAGCAGTTTCTCCCGGAGGTCC
The DNA here is from genome assembly GCA_007118095.1 of Dehalococcoidia bacterium. Classification (GTDB taxonomy): domain Bacteria; phylum Chloroflexota; class Dehalococcoidia; order Tepidiformales; family Tepidiformaceae; genus SLAK01. Next base: position 14,439 of record SKSF01000068.1, on the reverse strand, counting down.
TGAGTTTCGTTGACCCATTCGTGGACAAAGGGGAGCTGAACCGTCTCTTCGGGGAGTTCAAGCTGGAGCGACTGGATGGCATCGAGGATTGCGTCGAGGTGTTCGTTCGACAACGGGACTGCGATGGGTTCGTCGAACGACACCGCCCCCGCCTCGTTGCCGATTGCGCCGTCTACGACGTCGATGGTGACGGCGTGGGGGGTGACCGGTCCCTGGAAGTTGATGACCCAGGTCTCCCGATCCCCATCGGGGTCGGTGAGTTCGCCGCCCTGGATGGAGGCGCCGGAGACATTGAAGTCCTCAGCGGCGAGCGGCGGGTCGTCCTCAAGCGGTTCGCCGTCGCCATCGAGCCGGTAAACGGCGCGATCGAAGGAGAGCGTGACGCTGCTATAGCCGTCCGCGGTAGTGATTGCCTGGAGTTCGGGCGGCGAATTGGCGGCGCGGGAGGGGGCCGCAAGGGTTGCGAGTAATGCGAGGCAGAGCGCAGCGGCCGCTGCTGCGGTAAAGGAGAATGTGCGGATCTTCACGGTATTGCCCCACCGAGTTTTAAGGGCGCACGGTACAACCGACCGAGTGCAAAGTGCAAGTAAAGGGACACGCAACAGCCGATCGCTCAGTATCTGGAACGTTACCTATCGAGAGAAACTGTTTATCGACTGCCGGAACCATGCCCATAACAAGTAACGCGGTACGCCTCCGCAGGTGCCATGAGCAGCCGTGATACAACCGTGGCTCCACGGGCGATCAATGTGATTGGCAGAAACTGCCGACAGTGCGGAGGCGTGGGGAGAGGTCGGGACCCGGGCGCCGAATCAGCGGAGGGTGACCGTACAGGAGCAAGTGCTGCGTGACGCTGGAGAGCGGGTCGGTGCTATTACCCTCGAGGTCGTTTGAACCCGGTCGTGAACCTGAGACCTGGCAGGGTGCGATGCTCCGCGCGCGGACCCCGCTTTCACGTGCGTTTCGCGCGAAGGTGACTTCCGGAGGGATATGTCCCTGGCGGCGCAACGGAACGAGGGGGCCGGCCCGCGCCAGCGAGAGCAGTACTCATCCGAGCACCCCGGATCACAGTCGATACACGGGTCCATTCACGAACGAGCTTCGGTGGTGTCACCTGTTGGCAGCGAGTGATTTACCGCCAGTGCGACACGCTGCCCGTAACTTGCAACGTTCCCGGAACGGCTCAGCAACTATCATATATTTGCTTTTCTTTGGCCCGGCCGCCCGGTTGCCTGTAGGGATGTGGCGGCGGCAAAGGGGTCCGCTTATGAACTCGCGTGGAGCGAAGCTTTCTCCGCAGCGGCGGGGCGACGGGTCCGCGATCCGCAGCGGTCACAGAGGCTCCACGGACATCCAACCGGCTCGACGCAAAGATGGCTCCAGCGCGTATCAGCCGAGAATGGCTGTATGCGACACATGTAGCCGGGAAGCGGTGACCGGTGACGCGGGAGGTCACCTCGGATGAACAGTGAAGGGCAAGGCGGGCGCCAGCAACGGCTTGCGATTGTGATCCATTCCCGGAGCTATGCGAAGGGCGGCGTGCTCCGCGCGTTGATGGATGGGGGGTTCTCGGTCACGGAACAGCCGGCAGACCAGGACGCATTGAAGCTTATCGCAGAACTCACGCCCGATCTTGTGGTCGTGGCATTGGACCCGGACGAGGCACCATCACCGCTTGGCGTAAGTCTGACGGCGTCGCTGCGGCAGTTGCCGGTGGTGGCAATCGTGCCCGATGGGGCGGCGGACGTGGGCCGGGTGCTGGATGAGTTTGCCCTCGCGTTCTTGCGCGACGGTGATGTCGAGCGTGCATTTGGTGCGCAGGTCCGGGCACTGGAGCGGCTGGAACGCGAAGTGGAGCCGGAAGAGGTCTCGACGAGCGCGGCCGTCGGCGGGCTCGAGGTTGATTTCGCCCGGATGCGGGCATCGTACCGGGGGACAACGCTGGACCTGGGCCCCTCGGGGACAAGCATCCTGGGCTACCTGCTGCGCGAAAGCGGGCGGATTGTCTCACCGACGGAGCTGCTTGAGATGGCGCTGCGCAGGTCGTATTCGGAGTCTGATGCGCGGCTGGTCGCACGACAGTACATCCGCCGTATCCGACGAGCACTCGAGGCCGCGGGTGGGCCGCCGAACCTGGTGGTGAACGTGCGAGGGTTCGGCTACATGGTCGAACCGACTGCGACGCGGCGGTCACCAGGAAATGGACAGGCACGGCGCGGCCATGGCGCCGCTTCCGCCTTCTGAACACGGACTGAGCTGATTCCTAGATTCCTGGTGTGGAGCGGGCCGCGGCGGGGGACGCCGACTGGTCCGTTGTGGCGAGCTCGTCCCGGAAGCTATCGATGGTCGTACGCAAACCGGGGTGCAGTTCCGTCTTCGGATACCAGCCGAGGAGGCCCGATGCGCGCGTGATATCGGGGCGACGGCGCTGTGGGTCGTCGCCCACGGCGGGTTCGCTGTAGACCAAGTCGCCACCGGTGCCGGTGAGCTCCTGGATGATGGTGGCGAATTCGAGGATGGTGTGCTCTTCGGGATTGCCGAGGTTAATGACCTGTCCGCGCGCGGCGGGGGCGTTCATGGTGGCCCGCAGCCCTTCGACCAGGTCGGCGACATAGCAGAGTGACCGCGTCTGGGTGCCATCGCCATAGATAGTGAGGGGCCAGCCGCGGAGCGCCTGCATGACCAGGTTTGGGACGAGCCGGCCGTCGTGGGGGTCGGACCGGGGTCCATAGGTGTTGAAGATGCGTACGATGCGGCCATCGAGTTCGTGTGCGCGGACGTACGCCATGGTAAGCGCTTCGCCATAGCGCTTGGCTTCGTCGTACATGGAGCGTGGGCCGGTTGAGCTCACATTGCCGCGATAGTCTTCGCGCTGGGGATGCTCGAGCGGATCGCCGTAGGCCTCGGAGGTGCTTGCATAGAGAAAGCTTGCGCCGGCGTGACGGGCGAGTTCGAGCAAATGGAAGGTGCCTTCAGCGTTCACGCGCATCGTTTCGACCGGGAGCAGCGTGTAGCCTGGCGGGCTCGCAGGGCTTGCGAGATGGTACACCTCGTGCACATGTGGCAGTTCGGGCAACCCATCGACGATGTCGTGCTGGACGAAGGAAAAGCGCTGATGCGTGTGCAGATGCGCAATATTTCGCGACCGTCCCGTCGCGAGGTTATCAATGCAGATAACGTGCTTGCCTTCGCCGAGGAGTGCATCGCACAGGTGGGAGCCGATGAAGCCCGCTCCCCCGGCCACAACCGCAACGCTCACGTCTCGTGCCCCCTGGAAATTGCGGCGTGTTCGCCACAGACGTCAGCGTCACATCGCGGAATTGATGGCTGGTTGAGGGTGCGTGGTCAGGCCGAGGCCGGCATGCCCCCGTTCCCGTCGGGGCCAACGTGGGTCCCGACGGGAACGTAATGCTCGCCATTAAGGATTCCACGCGCTTCCGGGAGGCCGGCTGCGAGCGCGTTGGCGACGATGCGGGACCGGTTCGACCCGTTGAGCTTCGTTGCGAGGGACTGGAGATGGGTGCGGACAGTATTGACCGAGACAACCAGCGTCTCGGCAATCTCGCGGTTCGTATATCCACGCGCAAGCAGGGCGAGGACTTCGGCTTCCCGATGCGTGAGATGGGGTACGGGGTGTGGCCAGCGGTCGTGGTCGTCTGCCGGGACCTGGCGGCCACCACCAAGGACGCCGCGCGCGAGGCCCCGGGCGATTGAGGTGGTGAGGTAAGGGGAGATGCCACCTTCGACCGCACCGAGGGCTACCCGGATTTCGATAGCTGTGGAATGGATCGTGATGATGGCACTGGCGCCGGCGTCCAGGGCCATGGCGGCACCGGGAATATCGTCTTCGTGGAGCAAGACCGCGGCCCAGCGCCCGGATGCCGGGTCGAGAATGCGAATGTAGTCGGGCGCGAGTCCCACATTTGCGGTGGCGCGTTCGGCCGAAACTTCAAACCCGGGGCGGCAACGCTCGGTCAACGCCCGGATAGCTGCAGTAAGGACGGATGAATCAACTAAGAGGACATCACCGTCACCTGCGCGTCGCATAATTCAGCTCCCTCCTGGCCACGTAGAGCCTGCTCCGCCTGCGGCAACGAAGCAGCGACATAGCGAGATCGTATTGTTACGTCACCGTGGCGTGCGAGTAAAGATTTCCACTGTACATTCGGCGTTACAATCTCATAAAAACAACTCTACGATGCCGACAACTGGTGATTTGGTGTTAGTTGGTACCGCTCGTGGAGTAGTCCGCACCAGCGAGGGGGGTCGGAATGGACTAGCCGCGGGCCCGCATCGATATCGTCTTTGCTACGTATGGGCAATCCGGGACATCCCTCATATTCTTCGAACACACGGTGGCGTTGGGGTGATAGAAAGGTGAATTCCAGGGTGCCTGATGCAGTTTCGATGGCCGTCCATGAGATTCGCGGTCCGCTCGGGCTGGTCGTGATGGCTGCCCGGGCGGCTGCGGAGGAGAGCGCCGACCCGGCGGTACGGGAGCGGTGCCAGGCAATCAGTGACATCGCCGACCGTATGCTGCGGGTCACTTCGCAGATCGTTTTCCTTTCATCGCGAGGAACGGATGGGTCACGAGAATGCTACGACCCGTCCACTCTCGTGGCGAAAGTGGGCCAGGATCTTCGCCACACTGGAGGTGCGCTGGAGCTGCAGATATTACAAGAATGTAACAGCTTCGATGCCCCGGGAGACGGGACACAGTTTGAAGGTCTGCTGCAATCACTCCTGGTCAACGCGTTCGACCACGGCGAACCCGGGAAACCAGTTTGCCTGGCCGCGTGGCAAGAGGGCGAGACCTTTCACGTACGTGTAACAAACCGCCTGGCCGCATCGAACCGGCACCGGGGACTTGGTCTTGGCCAGGTGATTGCCCGGCTCCTCGCAGATGCGCTGGGATGCTCCCTGGTCTGTGAGCGAACGGGCGACGAGTACCGCGCAGAGGTACGGATTCCGAAGCGACGGGAGGGGCGCGGTGAGAGCCGGTGGCGGCCGGTGACGGTGGCGCAGATGCGCCGGGGCCGTCCGACAAGGCCGCGGGCACGCGCGTCATTCGCGGACCGCCGCCCCCGCGTGTTGCCTCACGTCGCGAACCGCAACGTACGGACGTCGCGATCGCCGCGCGCACAACCTGGCGCGTCCGCGGCGCATACGAAGCCCGGGCTATGAAACAGGCGGTGACATGATGACGGGGATGGAACGCGACAAGGGATCCCCGAGCGGCGACCTAGCTGTCGCCGTTCCGGCGGGCACGGGCGAGCCGCGACGCTTCATCGAGGGCGCGACCGGGGTCCTGCAGGAAGGTATCGGGCTCGACGCAGAAGGTGGCTTCACGCCCGCCCGCGGCGTGTTCGCCATCACCGACACAGATCGTGGCCCGGCAATGCGGGGCGATGTGTTCGAGCACCTGGCGGGTCCGGGTGATCTGTGGGCCCGCCCAGACGATGCCGATATCGACGGTCCGCGCAGGTTCCTGTTGCTCGATAACGAAGATGCCGAGCCGGGCAAGCCTGGTGAGCAACGATGCCCGGGCCACCGGCCAGAGATAGATGACAAGGGCCGTCAGTCCCGGCGGACCCGGGATGAGGCGGCCGGGCCCGTCACTGGAGGGAGGCTGTTGGCGGGGACCCGTGCTCTGTGTCACGGGAGCATATTCGCCGCCGTCCGTTGAGGCGCTGTCGCGCCATGGTTCAGAAATCGAAAAATTGCGTATTCATTGCGGGGTAAAAGGTATGTCTTTGGAGCGAACAGGTAACAAACATGTCACATTGCGGACGACCGGCGGTGGAAAAGGAGCGGGCGCAGGTATGGCCGGGGGGCGGCCGGTGAGAGCTGCGATGACGCTGCGGGCAGGCCAGCCACCCGACCCGGGCGTGCGTGGTACCGGTGCGACGGCGGCGCGGGAACAACGGCCACCCCGCGCGCAGGGTGGCCCGGCCATCACGATCGTCGTGGAAGACGACCCGGATTATGCGGACATCATCTCATACACGTTGAAGCGGGAATCGCATGAGGTGGTGGTGTTCGACACCGCAGCGGCGGCAGTTGCGTTTGCCGCGAAGAAGCCGCTAAAGCTGGCGGTGCTGGACGTGATGCTGCCGGACGCCACGGGGCTCGAGCTCTGTAACGTGTTGCGCCGGCTCACGCCAAACCTGCCCATCCTGTTCCTTTCCTCGCTGGACACGTCGAGCGATGTGGTTGCGGGGCTGCACGCGGGTGGCGACGACTATATGACGAAGCCATTCCACCCGTCTGAACTGGCGGCACGGGCGCAGGCACTTGTCCGCCGGGCCGGGACCTACGCCGGGCAGACGGAGCGCGGCGGGACGCGCCTCTCGCAGCGCGGGCTCGAAGCGGATCGCGACGGCCAGGAAGCGTACCTGGACGGGAAGCCGCTGGGGTGCACGCCGTTCGAGGTGGAGATCCTGGCTCAGCTATTGCACTACCCGGGCCAGGCGCTTTCGCACGGATTCCTGACGCAGCAGGTCTGGGGCTATTCGAACGTGCAGGACGCGAGCTTGTTGAAGGGCCACATCAGTTCGCTCCGGAAAAAGGTCAAGGACGGAGGCGGCAGCCCCGACCTGATCCGGACGGTGCACGGCGTCGGCTACAGTTACACGCCGCTCTAGGACTCCAAGGAGAAAACAGTGGAACTCGCGATTGCGAACGGGAACGAGACGGACGCGGATGTGCTTTCGTATGCGGCGAGCAAGCGGGGGCACAACGTAGTTGCCGTTTCCTCGACAGGACGGTTGCTGGGAAACCTGCCATTCACGCCTTCGACGGTCATCATTTCGATGCCAAAGCTCGACGAGCAGGCGATCGCAGGCCTGCGCAAGGTGCATGAACGCTTCCCGGATGCGACCATGCTGGCGGTGTACGAGCATGCGGCTGTGCCGGCCCGCACAGCCGCGCTGGAATCGGGCGCGCATGACCTCTTGTCGGCGCCGCTCGACCCTGTCGAATTGATCCGGCGGGCGGAGGCCTGGCAGACGGCACGCGGCAGCTCGGCGCCACGGTCGAACGCGCTGACGCTTGAGGACCTTGAGGTGGACCTCCACAAGTACGCCGTCAAGAAGAATGGGGCGAATGTGGTGCTCACCCGACTCGAACTGCGCCTGCTCTATTGCCTGTGCGAGCACTATCCGAACCTTGCGCCTTCGGAACGGTTGCTCACTTTCGGCTGGGAAGGCATGGATGAGCCCGACGCGTCGCTCATCAAGACACACATCTCGCATATCCGGAAGAAGCTGGGGGAAGCAGGCGGGACGCCCCTGGACATCCGCTCCCGGCAGGGTGTGGGCTACGTGCTTTCGCTGCGCGAGGGGTAAGGTGTCGCCGCTGGCGTCTCTTGTAGGAGGGCGGGGCACGGGCCCATACTAACGGCGGGAGCCACAAAATGATGGCATTTGTCCGTCGTGCCCTGGACTGGCTGGCCCCGCGGGCATGCCCCGACTGCGAAGGTGGTAGCGGCATGATTGCCCGGGGTTGCAAGGGCAAGCTCGAAACGTGCCGCCGGTGCAGCGGCAGCGGGCGGGCGGGCAGCGGTCATGTCCCGCGCTACGTAATCCCCCGCCCTGTGCGGAAGAGCGGCAAGCGCGGGCCTTCGAACGACGAACGTTGATTCGCGAGCGCGGGGCGAGCACGGGCACTCAACGGAGCTTTGACGCGGTGGCGGCACGTTGCAGACACACCGCGCTCGCCAATTGATGGCGGGCTCGAGGCTGTCTGTACGGAGCCATTCACGATGGACGAACACCCCCGGGTCCAGGTCGGCCCAGTGCCGATCCACGACGCTTCGCGCGCCGATGTGCTCGACCTGTTGATGCGCCTGCACGCGGAAGGGCAGGGGGCACGTGTTGCGACAGCCAACGCGGACTTTGTCGCGCTGGCCCGCCAGGACAAGGCACTGGCACGGGACCTTGCCGATTCGTCGCTGGTCGTGGCGGATGGCGCGCCGGTGGCCTGGCTGGCACGGGCCGCCGGGGCCCGGCGGCTGGAGCGCGTGACCGGGGTGGACCTGGCACCGATGCTGCTCGAGCGGTTCCGCGCGAACGGTGGCGCCCGGGTCGCCATCTACGGCTCGTTGCCCGACGTAGCGAACGCGGCAGCAGAAGCGTTGCGCGGTGGTGATGAGCGTGTGCTCTTCGACCCCGTGATTTGCCCGCCCTTTCGCGAGCTGACGGAGCAAGAGCTACACGCACACCGTGAAGCGATCGCCGCGGCGAAGCCAGACCTGGTGCTCGTTGCGCTGGGGTGCCCGAGGCAGGAACGATTCATCGCAGAACACTTCACAGTGGCCCCATCCGCAATCTGGGTGGGTATCGGGGGGAGCCTGGATTTCCATGCAGGGCGGCGGCGGCGTGCACCGGAATGGGCTCAGCAGGCAGGGCTCGAATGGGCGGTGCGGCTGGCGCAGGAGCCGGGACGGCTGTGGCGGCGCTACGTGCTGCGCGACTTCCCGACATTGTTGACGACGGCGCCGGGCTGCCTCCGTGCGGGGTTCCGGGCGCGGCGCGTGGCCTTTCAACGCACCCTCAACTGACTGTCAACAGAACGCGCCAACACTTCAAGGTGAACACGAGGCGACAACCTGTCGCCATGAAGGAGCCCTGCGAGTGGCGAATGTGGCAGTCATTGGATGCGGTTATGTCGGGGTGGTGTCATCCGCCTGCTTTGCAAAGCTCGGTCACGATGTGACCTGCATCGATATCGATGCTGACCGGATCAGCGCGCTGCGTATGGGACGCAGCCCGATATACGAGCCCGAATTGGACGCGCTGGTCCAGGAAGGGCTGGCGTCCGGGCGATTGCATTTCCTGGATGACTACCCTGACCAGCTCGATGCGCGGGTGGTGTTCATCGCCGTGAACACGCCCGGGTCGCAGGAAGGCGCGGCAGACCTCCGGGCAGTGCGGGACGCGGTCGCGACTGTTGCGACACGTATCGGACCCGGAACGGTGCTGGTGAATAAGAGCACGGTCCCGATCGGGACGGGCGAGATCGTCCACGGGATGGCGCACCGGAACGGGAACGGGCCGTTCGCGGTCGTTTCGAACCCGGAGTTCCTGCGCGAAGGGTCGGCTGTGCACGATTTCCTGCACCCGGAACGGATTGTGCTCGGGAGCGACGACGCGTGGGCTATCGATATGGTCGCGGAGCTCTATGCGGGGCTGCGCCCTGCGATCCAGCGTGTGGACATCCGGACGGCGGAGATGATCAAGTACGCCTCCAACGCATTCCTCGCGACGAAGATCTCGTTCATCAATGAGATGGCAGCTATCTGCGAGGCTCTGGGCGCCGACGTGCGCGAAGTCGCTACGGGGATGGGGATGGACAGCCGCATCAGCCCGCATTTCCTGTATGCCGGCCTTGGTTGGGGCGGGAGCTGTTTCCCGAAGGATGTCCGGGCGCTGACACACATGGCGGAGGCGCACGGGGCACACCCGCAGCTCCTGCGTTCGGTTTCGGAGATCAACCATCATCAACGGCTGCGGGTGCTTGCGAAGCTGCGTTCGAGCCTGGGGCCGCTGGAAGGCCGGCGGGTGCTGGTACTGGGCGCGTCGTTCAAGGGCAACACGGACGATACGCGGAATTCGCCAGCGCTCGAGCTGGTACGGCTACTGCTGCTCGAAGGCGCGACGGCGGTCGTCCACGACCCGGTGGTCCGGCCCGAGCGGATTGCGGAGGGCGCACCGGGCGCGGTCTGCGCCGCGTCCATACTCGAGGGTGCGGACGGGGCTGAAGCCGCCGTGATCGCGACCGAGTGGGATGACTACCGGGAACTGGACTTTGTGAACCTACGTGCGCGCATGGCGCGGCCGCTGATTGTGGACGCGCGGAACCTCCTTGACGGGCGAGCGGCACGCGCCGCCGGGTTCGAGTACCGGTGCGTTGGCCGTCCCGGCGAGGAGGGCCTCCCGTTCCCGGTGACGCCAGCGCTGGCGGTACCTACGGGGGTTGAGCGATGACACAGAATGTCGCAATCGAAGACACGGCCCGCACAGGCGATGTGCTCGAGGCGTTCGGTGAGGACGCGTTCGGAAGACTGGTGGACATGCCGGTGTGGAAACGAACTATCGACGTTGCCGGTGCGACGGTCGGGTTAATCGTGCTCTCGCCGATCCTGTTGCTGATTGGTATCGCGATCATGGTGGACAGCCGCGGCGGGCCGATTTTTCGCCAGACACGCGTGGGCCACGGCGGGCGGTGTTTCACCTGCTGGAAGTTTCGTTCGATGTACCAGGGCGCTGACCGAATGATGGAGGAGATCCGGGCACAGAATGAAGCGAACGGGCTGATTTTCAAGATGAAGGACGATCCCCGGCGCACTCGCATTGGGCGCGTCCTGCGGAAGACGAGCCTGGACGAGCTGCCCCAGCTCTGGAATGTGCTGCGCGGCGACATGAGCCTTGTGGGTCCCCGGCCGCCGATCGTGAGCGAGGTGCTGGAGTACGAGCAGCGGGAGCTCCGGCGGCTCGCGACTGTGCCCGGCATCACGGGCCTGTGGCAGGTGACACTTCGCGGGCGACACGACTTCGCGGACATGGTCGCGCTCGATATCGAATATTCGGAGCGGCTGAGTTTCTGGCTCGACTTCAAAATCCTGGCGCGAACTATCCCCACGGTCCTGTTCGGGCGCGGCTCCTGCTGATCTCCCTGTCCTGGTCCCTTGCGTAGCGGCGCGCGAGGCGTTTGTTGGCGCCAAAGCAGCGGCTCAACGCTCACTCGACATTTTCCAACTACGTTCGGGACGAGACCCGAGGGGAATTACCTGTGATCCCACGAAAGATTATTGAGGCGTTTTTCCGGCGACTCTGGCTGATTGCGGTCCCGGTCGTCCTGGTACCGCTCGCAGTGTTCTTGCTGGTACGGCCAGAGACGGAATATCAATCCACAGCCACCGTCTGGGTGGACCGATCGCTCGGCGGAGCCGCGCTTATCGGGGAGGTAAGTCAATGGACCACGCCGGCGGAGCACCAGTCAACTGCAGTGAACGAGATGCTTTCGACCGACCGGTTCCGAAAGGCAGTACTGACACGTGCGGAGCTGGTGGACGGTGATGCGTCACGCACCGAGGTGGCCCGGGTCTGGCGGCTCGTCAGTGTGGGAGCTGCGGAACGTGGGTCGAACTTGATTGCTGTGACGGCGCGTTCGCCTGACCCGGACGTGAGCGCGACGCTGGTCGACGCGACGATCGTTGAATTCGGTGAACGTTTTTCGACGGAGGTCACGCGGACGGCGACGGCTGAAATCGAGCATTACGAGGAGCAGCTCGTGCTTGCTGAAGAAGAATTGCAGGAACGCGAAGGGGCACTGCGCGAGTACATCCGGGCGAACCCGGAGGTCGCATCAGGCGATGCGGTCGGAGCAACCGACCTGAACTACCGGACGCTCGTGAACCAGGTCGAGCAACAACTTTCGCTCGTCAACGAGCTGAATGAGTCAGTTCAGAGTGCGGAGCGGCAGATGGCATCGGCGCCCCAAGCCTTCTCGTCGGGATTCATTGTGCAGGACCCGCCGGAAGCTCCGAACAACCCGGTTCCGACTTCGATAGTTGAACGTTCGGGGATGCCGCTTGCGGGGCTGGCACTGGGCATGGCGATATCGATGACATACCTCTACCTGTCCTACCGGACAGACCACACAGTGCGGTCCGCGGAGGACCTGGGGTCACTCGGGCTGCCGGTGCTGGGGACGGTGCCTGAGCTCCAGCCGGGCCGGGGGCTCGCGGCACGCTTCCCTCTCGGGACGCTACTGCGGTGGCGGCGCCGAGACTTCGCCTGGAGTGCTGCATCCGCAATAACCGAAGCGCCACCGGAACGCCAGAAAGGCGGCCGTGACGGGAGGAATGGGCATGGATAACGCGGTGGTACGGGCACGGTCGGACCTCCAGGAGGCAGTCCGTGAAATCCATATTATGGCGGGGCTCGGCCCGGACGAGCGGGCGAACGAGCATGAACGGCCGGTGGTGATCGGGATCACCAGCCCGACGTACGGGGACGGGAAAACGACAGTCGCAATCGCGCTGGCGGCGAGCCTGAGCTCGGACCTGGGCGCCCAGGTGACGCTGGTGGACGCGGACCTGCAGACACACTCGATTGGCGAGGCGTTTGGCCTGCACGGGCGGGGTGGTCTTACGGACATTGTGGCGGGCACGATTTCGCTAGCCGACGCACGGTACCCGGTACAGGGGCCAAACCTGACGGTCATCGGCGCGGGCACGGCAACGCTCGAAGCGGCGCGTGTGGCGTATTCGACGGCCCTCCGGCAGACGATGTCGACGATCCGTAGCGAGAGCCAGTTCGTGATCGTGGACCTGCCGGCGACGAACCATTCGATGACGGCGCCGATTCTTGCTCAACGATGTGACGGGGTCGTGATCGTTGCCCGCTCCGGGCACAGCACGATCGGGAACATCGAGCGTGTCGCCGGGCTACTGCGCGACACGAATGTCATGGGGGTGGTCATCAACCGGGCACGGTCACACATCCCGGCGTTTGTCGAACGCGCCCTGAACCTGCGGCGCTGAGGGGTACTCGCGTGAGCCTGGTCGCTGTGGTCCTGGTCATCGCTTTGCTTGCGAGCTCGGAAACCGTCCGTCGTGCCATCCCTTCGGAGACGATCTTCATGGGAGGACTGGTAAGCGTGGCGGTGGTCTTCCTGTTCCAATCGGGGAGGCTGGGATGACGGGGTGGGCCAGCAGAGCTGGCTACGCTGCACCGTTCCTGTCAGCAGGACGCACTTTCGCCCGGCAGATAATCGTCATCGGCGCTCTGGTGCTGACTTCGCTGGCGGCCTTCATGGCGGTGGCGATGATGGGCGGCTGGGCACTGGTGCCGCCGCTCTATCTCGCGGCGGCGGTGGCGGCCGTGACGCGGCCAAGGGAGGCGGCGATCGGGCTGCTGGTCGTGATGATAGCGCTCGAGCCACAAACGGTCGACACGACGGCGTATCTCTCGGCCGTCGTTTACCGAATGCCGCCAGGCATCGACGGGCACATGCCATTTACGGTTTCTCCTCTCGAACTCCTGCTCGTCCTGACGACGCTGGCCGCCTATTTCCCGCGTGCAGACCTCCCGAAGCGCAACCCTGCGAACGTCCCGATCGTGGTGTTTCTTGTGCCGCTGGTGTTGATCGCTGGAATGCTCTACGGCTTCCGGCACGGGGCGCCAGACAACCTCATCTATACGGAAGCGCGCGGCATCATCTTCAGCATCTTCGCCTTCCTGCTCGCGTTGCGGCTGGGCCCAGGGAACTGGGGGACGCTTGCCAAGTGGACGATGATTGCCGCGGCGATCCTCGCGGCCTTCACGCTGTACCGGTACTTCGTGTATGTGCGGCCAGGTGAGCTGGAGACCGCGATCGAGTTCGCGTTCGCGCACGAGTCCCCGATTTTTCTCGCGACCGGCCTGATGATCGCCGGGGTGCTGGCGCTGCGGGAGGGGCAAACGGCCGAACAGCGGATGGGATTCTTCCTGTACGCGGCGCTGATGCTGGCAGCCATGATTGTCACGCAGCGCCGTGCCGCGACAGCCGTCTTGCTGGTCGGCGTGCTCTGGGTGGGCCTTGCGTATTTCCCGCGGCGGCCGGTCCTGGTCGTGGCACTGGGGGTTCCGCTCCTGCTACTGGGGAGCGTTTACACGGCCGTGTACTGGAACGAGGAATACGGGGCGACGGCGCAACCGGCACGTGCCATTCGTTCACAGATCGACCCATCACCACGCGACGAGTCGTCGGACGTCTACCGGGATACCGAGCGGGCCAACGTCATGGAGACACTCCGGGTTTCACCCATTTTCGGCGTGGGTTTCGGGCGGGAATTCTTCCAGTTCGAACCGCTGCCTGATCTGCGGGACTACTGGCCGCTGCAGTACCACACGCCGCACCAGAACGTGCTGTGGCTCTGGCTGAAGATGGGCTTTGCCGGGATTGTGGTCTTCTTATCGGTGGCCGGGATAGCGATATCGCGTTGCTTGCAAACGATGCGCTCCCGGGGCTCGCATGATACGGCGTACCTTGCGGGGGTAGTCATCGCGGCGGTGCTCTTAATGTCGCTGATCTACGCAACGATCGACCTCGCGTTTACCGGAGTACGGCCCCTTGCTCTCCTCGCCGGGGTAACAGGCCTTGCGTTCCTGCTCTACACGACCAGCCGGGACGAAGACGAGTACCGGGACGAGGGGCAAGAAAGGCGGGACAGATTGAAAGGACAATGGACGCGCGGTGGAAAGGGCTCCACGCGATGAGCGAGCAGCCGATGGTGCAGGTGGTCATCCCTACCTTCGAGCGGCCGCGGCAACTGCTCGCGACACTCCGCGGGCTCGAGGCGCAGACGTTTGGCGATTTCGCGGTGACCGTCGTCGACGACGGAAGCCGGGAGCCGGTCGAGGGGCACATCCCACAGGATGTCGCGCCGGGGCG
>SKSF01000078.1 GCA_007118095.1 Dehalococcoidia bacterium | reverse complement strand
GTATGAAAGTGTTCGTGTCCTCATAACCATCCCGTGAAAAATGTAAAGTGCCCCGGGTTCTCACGCGGGCGAGCCACAGGGCCGAACCGGGACCCGTTGGGAGCGTCGAGCAGCCCTGCTCATTGGTCAACGCCTACCGTAACGGGCCGGGAAAGAGCCCCGCGAACACCCGCGATCCTGTCCCGGGCATGCCACTCTAGCCCCTGGACCATCACGACCACAACTCAACCACTGCTCATCCCCATCACCGCCCTGGGCCGCAACGGGCCGCGTATCGTTGATGCAGCCGCCGTCCCACCCCCGTTCCGGAGGATGCCTGGTGCGCCACTTTTTGCCCGTCATCGCCGCCGTGTTCGCCCTGCTCACCGGGATGGCCCTGGCCGGCGCCACCACCCCTGCCCCCGGCGAGGGCCGGACCATCGTGATAACTGACCACACCATCGATGCTCCCGTCGTGCAGCTGCCCGCCGGTTCCACGGCCCACTTCGCCAACCTTTCTGGGACACCCCATCAAATTGTCGTCCGCAGCGACGACGGCGAATCGCTGACGGTCAGCCACATCGAGCCCGGGGAAATCGTCGCCATCACTTTCCACGAACCCGGCCGTTACCAATGGGCATCCTCGAACGTCCCGGCGGTGCAGGGCGAGATCCTCGTCGGCGCTGTGCGTTCGCCCGGCGAACCTGCGGACGGCTCCCCGGTCACTGCCACCACCCCTGGCCCCGTCGACGATGCGGCCGATGCCACACCCACCCCCGAAGACGAGTCCGGAGCCACGCCCGCCCCTGGGGAGACCCCGCCTCCGCCCGAAGCCGGGAACCTGGGAATCGCCCCCGGCACTGGCGGTCCGGGCGCGGCGCTCCCCCTCTTCGCCCTCTCAATGATCCTTTTCGCCGCCGCCAGCCTCATGTACTCGGTCGTCCGCGGCACGCTCTCGCTCGAACCCGGCCGCAGACCGCCAGGTCACTGACCCTTCACGGGTCCTGTGACAGCGCCTCTACGCACCCTCAACGCCCGGGAGCAACCATCGGCGCAGCATCTTGCGGGGGCTCTGGAGCCGATGAAAGCGGTCATCCTCGCCGGGGGCTACGGCACCCGGCTTAGCGAAGAAACCAGCGTCAAACCCAAACCCATGGTCGAAATCGGTGGTCGCCCCATCCTGTGGCACATCATGCAGGGCTATGCCCATCACGGTGTCACCGATTTCGTTATCTGCCTTGGGCACATGGGGCACGTCATCAAGGAATACTTCGCCAACTACTATCTCCATCACGCCAACGTCTCGTTCGACCTGGCGCGCAACACCATGGAGGTGCACGAGTCGGTCGTTGACCCCTGGAAAGTGACCCTCGTCGACACTGGCCACGAGACCATGACCGGCGGACGCATCAAGCGCATTCGCCCCTTTATTGGCGACGAGCGCTTCTGCATGACGTACGGCGACGGCGTCAGTGACCTCAACATCGGCGCACTCATCGCCTTCCACGCAGAGCAGGGCGCACTCGCGACCCTCACCGCCGTCCAGCCCCCCGGCCGCTTCGGTGCCCTCACGCTGGGTGAAACCGAAAACCGCATCCGCAGCTTCCGCGAAAAGCCAGACGGCGATGGCGCCTTCATTAATGGCGGCTTCTTCGTTCTCGAACCCGGCATCTTCGACTACATCGATGGTGACGAGACCGTCTGGGAACGCGAGCCGCTCGAGCGGCTCGCCGTCGACAACGAGCTCGCCGTGTACCGGCATCGCGGCTTCTGGCAGAACATGGACACCCTCCGCGACAAGAATTACCTCGAAAAACGCTGGGCCACCGATGCCCCCTGGAGGACGTGGTCCGCACCGGTAACAGCGGGGAGGCCCTGACCATGCGCATCACACCCGTCGCCGTCGACGGCGCTGTCACGATCGACCTCGAAGAACGCGCGGATGACCGCGGCTTCTTCGCGCGCGCCTGGTGCGAACACGAATTCCGTGACTACGGGCTCAACCCCCGCATCTCGCAGGTCAATTTCTCGCACAACATCCGCCGGGGCACCTTGCGCGGGATGCATTACCAGCTTTCCCCGCACGAAGAGGCGAAGCTCGTCCGCTGCGTCCGCGGCGCCATTTTCGATGTTGTCCTCGATATCCGGCCCGGTTCGCCCACCTTCGGAGCCTGGCATGGCGAAGAACTCTCGGCGCGAAACCGTCGCATGCTCTACGTACCCGAAGGCTGCGCCCACGGCTTCATAACCCTGGAAGACGACACCGACGCCCTCTACCAGGTGTCCGAACCCTACGCACCCGGCGCCGAACAGGGCATTCGCTGGGACGACCCCGCATTCGCCATCGCGTGGCCGATAGCACCCGCAGTCATCTCCGAAAAAGACGCCGCGTGGCCATTGGCCGACCGCGATCAGATTGCCGCAGAACGGGGAACACGAGCATGATTATTGTCGACCGCAAGCTAGAAGAGCTCGAATCTGCTGGCCGTCCTCTCGGTGTTGGGCTTGTCGGTGCGGGGTTCATGGGGAGCGGCATTGCCCTCCAGCTCATGTGCTTCTCCCGTGGGTTGCGGCTCGTCGCGATCGCCAATCGCACGGTCGAAAAGGCCGAGGCCGCCTATCGCGCCGGTGGCGCAGGCGAGGTGGCCCATGCCACCGGACAGGCCGCCCTCGATGAGGCCATCCTCCGCGGTCAACCCGTCGTCACCGACGATCCGTTCCTCCTCTGCGAATCCCCTGGCATCGATGTCATCATCGAAGTCACCGGGCACGTGGAATACAGTGCCGGGGTCATTGCACACGCCATCGACCACGGCAAGCACGTCGTCTTGATGAACGCCGAGCTCGACGCCACCGTCGGCCCCATCCTCAATCACCGTGCTGCGAAGAACGGCGTCGTCTACACGACCGCCGACGGCGATCAGCCTGGTGTCATCATGAACCTGTACCGCTACGTTCAGGGGCTCGGCTTCGAACCGGTCCTCGCGGGCAATATCAAAGGCCTGCAAGACGTCCGCCGCACACCCGAAACCCAACAAGGCTTCGCCGAGCGCTGGGGGCAAAACGTCAACATGGTCACTTCCTTCGCCGACGGCACGAAGGTGTCCATGGAAATGGCCATTGTCGCGAATGGGACGGGCCTTCGCTGCGGCAAACGCGGCATGTATGGCCCCGAATGCGGACACGTCAACGACGCGCCAGCCCTTTTCCCCCACGACCAGCTTCGCGATGGCGGCATCGTCGACTATGTGCTCGGCGCACAACCGTCCCCCGGCGTCTTCGTCATTGGCTATCACGAACACCCCCGCCAGCAGCACTACATGAACCTTTACAAGATGGGCGAGGGTCCCTTCTACGTGTTCTACACCCCCTACCACCTCTGCCACTTCGAAGCGCCAACCACCGCTGCCCGCGCCGCCCTCTTTGGCGACGCCGCCCTGGCCCCCATGGGCGCTCCCGTCTGCGACGTGGTAGCCACCGCCAAGCGTCCGCTCCAGCCCGGCGAAACGCTCGACGGCATCGGCGGGTTCATGACCTACGGGCAGCTCGAAAACACCGGCACAACCCTTTCCGAACGCCTGCTTCCAATGGGCCTGGCCGAAGGTTGTCGAGTGATCCGCCCGGTCCCCATGGACGTCGTCCTCACCTACGACGACGTCGAGCTCCCTCCCGGCCGCCTGTCGGATCGCTTTCGTGTTGAACAGGAGCAATACTTCAACCCCGCCGCAGTCGCGCATCCCGCCTTCGCCGCGCAATTGCCAGCCTGATCGCCATGACCCTCCTCGAAGGCCTGCCACGACCTGTCGACACATCGCATCCTCCCGGCCAGGTCCCCCGGGTCAGCGTCGGCATGCCCGTCTACAACGCCGACGACTTCGTCCGCGAAGCCATCGAATCCCACCTGGCCCAGCACTTCGGCGACTTCGAGCTCATCATCTCCGACAACGCCTCGACCGACACCACCGGTGACATTTGCCGCGAGCTTGCCGCCCGCGATCCGCGTATTCGCTACGTTCGCGCCGCGCAAAACCATGGTGCCGCCTGGAACTTCAACCACGTCCTCTCGCTCGCCCGTGGCGACTACTTCAAGTGGTCGGCCGCCGACGACGTCTGCGCCCCGGGCCTGCTCTGTGCCTGTACCGCCGCGCTCGATGCCGACCCGGGCGCCGTACTTGCCCAGCCGGGGGCCGCCATCATCGATGAAGACGGCCTCGTGGCCTACGCTTTCGAAGACGTCGTTTCCCTCGGTCCGTGGCCGCGTGCTCCGAAGCCGCGCGTCGCGATGTTGCTGCAGGCCTTGTTTCAAAGTGGTCTCGCTGCGGTGGCAGCGGTCCACGGCGTTGCGCGGACCGCTGCGCTACGCTCGCTGCGGCCCTTCGGCAGCTACTTCGGTTCAGACTTCGCCCTCGTGACCGAACTCGCCACGAGGGGCAGATTCGTCCAGGTTCCCGGCGAACTGGCCTTCTTCCGCCGGCATGCGGCGTCGTCCTCCGGCTATACCAGGCGACCCTCCGCGCGACGGATGCAACAGTTTTTCGACCCCCGCGGCGGCAGCGCCCTCCGGCAAGAACTGAACCTGCGCCGGCGCTACTACGAAGTCGCCCGCGCCATCGCGACAGCTCCGCTCTCGCGCCGCGATCGCGCCGTGCTGCTTGCGCTCACAGCCCGGCTGCTCGCTGGTCGTGCCGCCTGGCGTCTCCGCTTCGAACTCGGCAAGGCGCCGCCACCCGCAAGTGCTTCCGCGCCGAAACCACCAGTCCATTGGTCGGAGGCCGGTTCGTCAGGCTATCACCCGTCCAGCAGCTGACATCGCCAACCTTTCGCCTGCGACGCCCGCTCAACACGACATCGACCAGCAAAGTGGAGCCTTCAGCCATGAGTGCGCTTGGGACCAGGCAGTTCTTCCGTTACCACCCCGTCATAGGCCATACCTTCATCCCCGGCCTCCGTGCCCGCGTTAACCACGAGGGAGGGGGGTACCTGGTGCGGGTCAACGAGACCGGCTTCCGTTGCGAGCACGAGTTCGAAAAGCAGCGCCAGCCCGGCGTCTTCCGTGCCCTCCTCTTCGGCGATTCGTTTATCGCCGGCGACGGAGTAAGCAACCGCAAGCGCTTCGGCGACGTCCTCGAACAACGGATTCCCGGCCT
>SKSF01000061.1 GCA_007118095.1 Dehalococcoidia bacterium | reverse complement strand
TCACCCGGCACCCCGAGGGGCCAATGGAGGGGAAGGTGCTCACTGCCGTCTTCACGCTCGGGGGGCAGGAGTTCATGGCCATGGACGGCGGGCCGATGTTCAGTTTCACCGAAGCTATCTCCCTCTTCGTAAGGTGTGAGGACCAGGCAGAGATCGACCGGCTCTGGGCCGCACTGTCAGACGGCGGAGAAGAGCTGCAATGCGGGTGGCTCAAGGACCGCTTCGGGCTCGCGTGGCAGATCATCCCCGCGGAGCTCGACGAGCTGATGGGCGACCCTGACCCGGCCCGGCGACAGCGCGTTATGGAAGCGCTGCTCCAGATGGTGAAGCTCGACATCGCGACATTGCGCGCGGCGGCCGACGGCCAGGCCTCGAGCCCGGCAGCCACCGCCTAAGCCAGCAGTCTGCGTCGGAGGAGGCCGCCCAATGGCAGCAGAACCGCCCACCCTCACCGCCGATGGCTTCGTCGCGCGCCTGTACCAGCACCAGTCGGATGCGGAGCTAGAGAAGATCCAGCGGTACTTCAAGACCGGCAAGGGACAATACGCCGAAGGGGACACCTTCATCGGGGTGCGGATGGGTGAGGTGTTCGCGCTGGCGAAGGAGCACATCGACATGCACGTCGCTGAGATCGAGCGGCTACTCGACAGCGACATCCACGAGGCTCGTGCGGGCGCCATGAGCATCATGGACAAGCAGGGGCGGCGAAAGAAGACGCCGGAAGCGGGGCGAAAAGCGATCTACGATCTCTACCTGCGCCGCCACGACCGCATCAACAACTGGGACCTTGTGGACCTGGGCGCCCCGTTCGTGGTTGGGCGGTACCTTATCGACAAGCGGCGTGACCCGCTCTATGAGCTGGCGCGATCGAGCGACCTGTGGGAACGACGCACAGCGATCGTGGCGTCTTCCTATTTCCTCCGGCAGGGGGAACTCGACGATACCTTCGCCATCGCCGAACTCCTGCTGCACGACAGTCACGACCTCATCCACAAACCCGTGGGCGGCTGGTTGCGCGAAGCCGGCAAGCATGACCGCGGCCGGCTCATCGCGTTTCTCGACACCCACGCCGCCACCATGCCCAGGACCGCCCTTCGTTACGCGCTCGAGCACTTCGAGCGGGCGGACCGCGACCATTACCTGGGACGAAACGACGCAAGCCGCCGATAGACAAGCAGCCGCTCAGCATTCCCAACGGAGAAAGCAGTGACACAGCAGCAACAAATGACGCTCGAGCTCGTAGGCGACCGCGAGCTCCAAGTCACCCGCGAATTCAACGCGCCATGCGCCCTCGTCTTCGAGGCGTACTCGGACTGCCAGCACCTGATGCAATGGTGGGGGCCACGCACGTTTCCGCTCGCCTATTGCGACATCGACTTCCGCCCCGGCGGGACGTGGCATTACTGCATGAAGGGCCCCAACGGGGAGGAAGCATGGGGGCTGGCCACTTATGTGGACATCGAGCGGCCCTCTCGCATCGTTTACAAGGACGGGTTCTCGGATGAGAACCGCAACGAGAAGCCCCCAATCTCCCTTATCACGCTCACGCTTGAAGAACGGGGGGAGCGAACGGTCCTGTCAATGCACGCCCGCTACGACAGCCCCTCGGACCGCGACACGGTTATCGAGATGGGCATGGAAGAGGGCCTGGCCCAAACGCTCGACAAGCTCGAAGAGCACCTGGCTACCAGGTATTTAGACAGGGTGACGAACAACCAGAAGGAGACCGAAATGACACAGCAACAGTCCATCACCGTCGAACTGATCGGCGATCGCGAAATGGTGATGAAGCGCGAGTTCATCGCACCGCGTGAGCTTGTTTTCGAAGCGCACTCTGACTGCAAGCACTTGAAGCAGTGGTTCGGGCCACGTGAGTTCCCGATCGACTATTGCGATCTCGACTTTCGCGCGGGCGGAACGTGGCACTTCTGTATGAAGGGGCCGAACGGGGAGGAGGCCTGGACTCTCCGCACGTTCGAAGACATTGAGCGGCCGATACGAATTTCGCATCGCGATGCGTTTTCTGACCCGGACCGGAATGAACACCCGCCAGTCGCCTACGAGACCATCTCGTTCGAAGACCGCGGCGAGCGCACCCTTCTATCGATCCACACCCGCTACGAGACGCCGGAAGAACGCGACCAGGTCATTGAAATGGGCGTGGAGCAGGGCGTCGCCGATACGTTCGAGCAGCTCGACGAGCTGCTGGCCGCGCTGCGTTAGCGGCGCCAAGCACCATTCGAAAGGAGCCTGCCATGGCAACACGCGCAGAGACTACCGTCGCGGCCCCGGGCGACCGCGACATCGTGTTTACGCGGCAGTTCGACGCGCCGCCGGAGCTCGTCTACCGGGCATGGACGGAGGCGGACCGCATCGCGCAGTGGTGGGGCCCGGAGGGCTTCACAACAACGAACGAGGTCATGGACGTCCGCCCGGGCGGGGAGTGGCGGTTCGTAATGCACGCGCCAGACGGCACACCATTCGACAACATCGTAACGTATCACGAGGTGGAACCATCAGAGCTGCTCGTCTATTCGCAAGGTGAACCCGGGGACGAGGAACAGTTCAGGGTTACGGTAACTTTTCAACGGGACGGGGCGCAGACGGAGTTGACGATGCGGATTCGGTTCCCGTCGGCGGAGGCGCGGGACCAGAAGATCAAGGAGGTTGGCGCCCTCGAGGGCGGGAACCAGACGCTCGACCGGCTAGCGGAGCACCTGTCCAATCTCAGCTAGCGCCATTCCAGCGGGGCGGCGACGATGCCGCCGTCCCTGTCCCCGCCTGCGCACAACAAGGAATCCACCATGAACACCACCCTCTGGGCGGTGCAGATAGCGCTTGCCCTTCTCTTTTTCGTCGCCGGCGCCGGGAAGCTCCTCGTCCCCATGGACGAGCTCGCCAATGACTCGGGCCTTCCTGGTCCGTTCATGCGCTTCATCGCAGTCGCCGAGGCAGCCGGCGCCCTGGGGCTTTTGCTCCCGGGGCTGCTGCGGATCGCCCGGTGGCTTACCCCGATGGCGGCCATCGGTTTGGCCCTGATCATGATCGGGGCCGTCGTAACGACGATTGCAAACGGCGACGGGCTGCGCGCCGCCGGACCATTCGTGGTGGGGTTGCTCGCCGCGGCTGTCACATGGGGCCGGTGGCAATGGCTCCTCCCGGCACCCGCAGCACTCGAGACAGGCATTGCCGCGCCGCCCGTGAGGGACGATCTCCTGGCTTCGTGTCAACAAGCCTGGGAAGATCGGCTCGACCGGCTCGGATCGTACCTAGAGGAACAGCAAGGGAACGCACGGCGCAACGGGAGCAGTGCCTGAGAAGAGGCCCACCGGGATAGCCGGTGGGCCTCTTGCTTGGGGCCATCGAGCATGACGCTGTCTGCGGCGACCGCCTATTATGCGGACCAAGGGAGGCGGCGCATGGAAGCACCGGCTATCCACTTTTGCCGCACCGCCAGCGGCGCGCGCATCGCGTACGCAAGCGCGGGCAGCGGGCCGCCGCTGGTCATGGTCCCTGGCTGGTTGAGCCATATCGAACACCTCTGGTCGCACTCTGCTGCCGCCTCGGCCCGGGCGAAGTTTTGCGGGGCCCATCGCTTCACCTGGTACGACCGGCTCGGATGTGGACTGTCGGATCGTGAAGGGTTCCCGCTCTCGCTCGAGAATGACGTTGAGCAGCTCCGCGCTGTTTTGGATTCTGCAGGCATCAAGCGCGCCAACCTCATTGGTTACTCTTTTGGCGCCCCGCCCGCCGCCGTTCTTGCCGCCCGCTATCCCGAACGGGTGGAGCGGGTGGTGTTCTATTCGGCGTTCGCACGGGGGTCCGCGATTACTACCCCCGAGCGCATGGAAGCCTTGAAGCACCTCGTCCGCGCGAACTGGGGGCTCGGCTCGCGCACGCTGGCCACCATGCTCGTCCCCAACGGGAGCGCGCAGGACCTCGACTGGTTCAGCCATTTCCAGCGCATGGCGACAACGGCATCGATGGCGGAAGCGCTGCTCGAACACCTGTGGAATATGGATGCGCGTGACGCGCTACCGGAAGTGCGTGTTTCCGCGACTGTCCTGCACAACCGCTATGACCGTGCCGTCCCGCTCGCTGCCGGTCGGGAGGTTGCCTCCCTGATCCCGGGCGCCGAGTTCCACGTCTTCGAGGGAAACGAACACGATCCATTCATCCGCGACTCCGGCAATGTGGTCGACGCCATCCTGGCTGCCGTGGCAGGCCGTCCGGTGGAGCAGGTCGAAGAGGCCAGAGCGCTGGTCGAGCCCCTCACCGGCCGCGAGCGCGAGGTCCTCCAGCTCATCGCGCGTGGCGAAAGCAACAGGCGAATCGCCGAGCAGCTTGGTATCTCGGTCGCGACCGTGGAGCGTCACATTTCGAACGTCTACGGCAAGATTGCTGCTCGTGGCCGCGCCGACGCCGCCATGCGCGCGGTTTCGATGGGCCTCGCGGCACCTCCGCCGCGCGCCTGACTACAGGTTTTCTTGTAGAGGCCAATGAAGGCTTTCCTCGATGGCGCTCACCCGGCGCGCGGCTAGGCTCGCGCCGGGTGAGCCTTGCGGGTACCGGCGGTGTCCGGGTACAGATCCCGAACTATCGCCGGTGCCGCGCTGACTCCAAAGCTGCCCGTAGAGCAGCCAGTCCCGTTCGCACATCGTCCATACGAAGGAGGACAACCATGCGAGCATCGTTTCAAGAGCTTCCGCTCCTCGTCGAGGCAGGACCGTCGCAGGTGCGCGGTGGCGACTGGGGTGGCATGCGCCTCCAGGTCGCGTCGGTCCCCGCTGGCACGGATTTCACGCCGCTCCTGGCGGGGCTGCCGAACGACCGATGCCCCTGCGACCACTGGGGGTACGTGGTGAAGGGCCGCCTTCGCGTGTACCACGCCGACGGTACGGAAGAAATCGTCCAGGCAGGCGACTACTACCACATGCCGAAGGGGCACACGGCCGTCGCCGAAGAGGACACCGAGTTCCTCGAGGTCGGTGACCCCACGCCTCACCAGCAGTTCGTCGAAAACGCCAAGAAGATCGTGGGCGCCACCGCCTAGAGTCGCGCCCGTCCAGCCGGGTGGGGCGTAACGCTTTTTGAGCTAGAACGCCCTGCCCGGTGCCACTCTTGTGAGCACGGATCCTGGCGAGACACCAACACACGACCGGGACATCGAAGCCGGTCCCTGCTTTGCACGAACCAGGATTCCCGGCACACGGGCAACGAATGGGGCAGCTACATATGACCAACGCGGCCGAGGCTCCGACTGCACTACACCACGCTCAGGAGTTCATCGAGTCCCTGACCCCACGGATCCCGGATATCGCAGCGTCCATGGGGCAAGACCGGCAATTGCCACAGTGGCTCGCAGAGGAGATGCGGGCGGCGGGGCTCTTCAAGCTCCTTGTGCCAGGGGAGTTTGGGGGCCTTGAGATGGACCCGGTCACCGCCGCAGGGATTATCGAGTCGCTGTCACGGCTGGATGGGTCACTCGGGTGGCTTGCCATGATCGGTTCGCAATCTTCATGGCTCCCGTGCCGCCTCGACCGGGAAATCTACGGGGAGATTGTCAGCAATCCCGGTGCTGCGCTGGCCGGGGCGCTGAAGCCGGGTGGGAAGGCCGTGCCCGTCGAAGGGGGCTACCGTGTGTCGGGGCGCTGGCCCTTTGCGAGCGGCTGCACCCACGCGACGTGGCTCTACGGTACCTGCATGGTCCAGGACCCTGATAACCCGCCGCCCGAGGGCGGGATGCCCGAAATCCGCGTGGTCTTTGCGCCCGCGTCGCAGGCACAGGTGATCGACACCTGGGATACGCCGGGGCTGCAGGGCACCGGGAGCCATGACATCGCAATCGAGGACCTTTTCGTGCCGTCAAGATATACGTACGGGTTCGTACCGCTGGACGAGCCACGCTATACGCGGGGACCGCTCTACCGTGATGGATACGTCAACCTGGTATTTGTGCTCCAGGGTGCGCAGGCGGTCGGGATGGCGGAGGCCGCTTTCGATGCCTTTGCGCAGCTCGCCCCCCAGAAAATGCGCTGGGCTTCGATGCAGCAGCTTTCGAAGGAACCGGCAGTCCGCGCCGACGTCGCCCGGGCATGGACCTCGCTGCAGGCGGCGCGCGCGTTCCTGTACAAGGCGGCCGGGGAAGCGTGGACTACGATCTTGAGAGGGGATCCACCCGGGACGGACCAGCGGATGAACGTTCGGCTCGCGATCACGCACGCGATTACCACGGCAGTCCACGCCGGCTCGGTGTTTGGTTCAGCCGCCGGGAGCGGTGTGGTCTACAACAACGACCGGCTGGGGCGGATCGTCCGTGACCTGGAGGTCGCGGCCGCACATGTCCAGGCGGCTCCCGGCATCTGGGAAACCGGAGGCGGATACCTGCTTGGCGAGGAAAGCGAGTTCAACCCGAACGTTGTTTGATGGTTCGACTCCGCGGCAACGCGGCGAGCCCCGGGCACGATGCGGTCAGAACGCAGGCTTGTCGAGCACGATTTCGTCCAGGAGTTCGGGGCCGTGGTTTTTCACGTTGTTCACGTCTTGCGAGACCGGGCGGGCAGCGAGGGCATCTTCGGGCGCTGGTTTGAGCAGCGATTTGAGGCTGTCGACGTCCGGTTCCCCGGGGTCGAGCCAAGCGTCCTGCGCCTCCTCATCGAGGATGACGGGCATGCGATTGTGGATGCGAGAGAGGTATTCATTCGCCTCTGTCGTGACGACGGTGAAGGTGGGGACGGGCTTCCCATCTTCCGGAGTCCATATCTCGTAGAGCCCGGCGAAGAGCAACAAGCCACCGTCCGGCCGGTGGAACCAGTAAGGCTGGCGGTTACCTTTCGGTCCCTGCCATTCGTAAAAGCCGTCCGCCGGTACGAGGCAGCGCCGCTTCTTGAAGGCGGACCGATAGGCGGGGCTCTTCTCGGCCGTCTCGGCGCGTGCGTTGATGGTCTTGTAGGCGTTCTTGTCGTCTTTGGACCAGTGGGGAATCAGACCCCAACGAGCCGTTTCGCAGACTCGGTCTTCTCGCTCGAGCCGGACGATGAAGTGCATTTGTGTTGGTGCGATGTTGTACCGCGGTTTGAAGTCCTCCGGGATCGCTTCCGGTACGACCCCGAGCTCCCGGGCAAGCGACAGCCGGTCGCGGTGGGTCAGCGTCATGCGTCCACACATGAGCGAAGTGTAATACAGTGCGCAGTCACCGATGCGTCGATAGGCGGCACATGTGCCTGTCGTCTACATCGTTGACGAGAGGACGGAGCAATGGTGGCCACTGCAGAGATCCGTACTTTCAACCAGGCCGACGAGGTCCACACGTTCGACCGAGCTCGCTTTGAAATTGTGACGATTGGTGGTGGACCCGTCCTGCGCTATGTCTTCGAGCCGGGCTGGTGCTGGTCGACAGACCACGCAGAGTCAGAAGGGACACCGCTCTGCCCCGCGCCACACACGCTGTATCACGTCTCGGGCATCCTGCACGTGAAGATGGAGGACGGTACGGAGTTCGACGCTGGTCCCGGGGCTGTCTCCGTGCTGCCGCCGAACCACGACGCCTGGGTGGTGGGTAACGAGCCCGTGGTCGCGATCGATTTCGCACTCGTGATAGACGGCGCGGGATCCGCCTGAGGTTCGACCACGTACCGCTGCCAAGCGCGTAGACTGCGGGAAATCCGCACGAGGAGGCGCGTATGCCTTACGCAAACATCCATGGCACCGAGTTGTTCTATGACGAGCAGGGAAGCGGGGAGGCTATCCTGTTTCACCACGGGTACACGGGTTCCCACGATAGCTGGGAAGACGTGGTCCCGCGGCTGAAGGATCGCTACCGCTGCGTCGTGATGGATGCACGGGGTGCAGGCGACAGCTCGCACCCGGCGGATGGCTACACCATTGAACAGTACGCCGCGGACGTTGTTGGCATGGCGGACAACCTTGAGCTTGACCGCTTCACCTATGTGGGACACTCAATGGGCGGCGTGATCGGTATGGAACTCGGCCTCCGTCACCCTGATCGACTGAACAAGCTTGTCCTCGTGGCCCCGGCACCGGCGGATGGCATCGCGACACCGCCCGAAATGCACGAACGGGCCGCGCGCCTTCGCCGCGAGAATGCGCGCAACACGATGATTGAAGAGCGGCTGGCGACGACGGCTCGCGTGCACGACCCCGAACAGATTGTGCGAGCCGTTGACCGGGCACTCTCAGTGAGCGACGGGCATTTCGAGGAGTCGTGGCAGTCGATGGTGGACTACCGCCGCGGGGATCAACTGGCGAACCTGGAGGTGCCCACGCTCGTGATAGCGGGGGCGGCGGATGGTCTCCTCACAGCGAACCTGAAGGATTTCCAGCGGCTACCCAACGCGACGCTGCATGTCTTCTCCCGGGTGAGCCATGGTGTCCCGCGCGAGGTCTCGGCCGAATTCGCGGAGGTCATCGGTGACTTCATGGAGCACGGTGTGGTGACGGCGAAGGCGCTCATGGACGCGCTGCAGTCGCCAACCCGCTGAGGCCAGGGCGCCTGCACAGGGACACCGCTTTACCGTGTGCAGGCGCCAGGCCGGTATCCTGACACCGTGATCGTCATCGTCCTCTGGCTGATACTTTTCGTGCTTGCATGGCCGGTGGCGCTGCTGGCGCTCCTGCTCTATCCGATTATCTGGCTTATCCTGCTGCCGCTTCGCCTGTTCGGGATCGCTGTCGAAGGTGTGTTCCAGACGTTGCGGGCGATCGTTCTGCTGCCAGCGCGGGTCCTGTCACTGGGCCGGGGATAGCCTGTGCAGGGGTTCGCCGCAGGACGCATAATGGCACAACCTTCCCACGGAGGAATCGCGTGACCACCATCCTGGACCCGACCGACGAACGCGTCCCTGTTGAGCGGCACCTCAGCAAGCGCCCCGAGAGCATTTCGGGCACGGTTGCTCTGCTGGATATTTCGAAGCCCCGCGGGGATGTGCTCATCGCCCGGGTTGAAGAGCAGATCAAGGCACGCCTCCCGGGCGTCACCTTCAAGCACTACAACAAGCCAACGTTCACCAAACCAGCGCCGGAAAGCCTGCGTCGGCGGATCGCAGAGGAGTGCGGCTTCGTCATCGAAGCGCTCGCTGATTGAGGGTCGTGTACAACGTGCAGTGTGCACGACACTACATGGTTCGAAATCCAGGGCATTCCCTCGGTGTTTATTGCATCGTCCGAGTTCGTTGACGCGGCAGACGTCCAGTCGAGGTCGCTCGGGCTGCCAGAGGTTAAGCGCCTGTTTGTTCAGCATCCAATCCAGGACGCCACCGACGAAGAGATGCGGACCAGGGCAGACGGCATTGTCGACCAGATCATCGAGGCGCTCGTCGACTAAGCAGAGCGCGTCTCCGGTCTCCCATCACGGTGGGAGACCGGGCGCCTATTGTGAGAGCTTGCGCCGGACGTGCTCCGGGAGGCGTGACAGGGCTTCGTGCTCGTGCGCCAGGCGGCGCAACGCGAGGATAACCGGCTCGTAGAGGATGGTGCCGACGACCGCCCAGGCGATCGTGTCTTCGTCAACGCGGGCCTCGTCCTCCTGTATCTGTCTTGGACCGAATTCACGCCGCGCAATTTCCATCACTGGCTCAGCGTAGAGCCGGACGGCTTTTGGTGCGGGTTCCTCCCCCATGGCATCGGCGCCAGCGACCAGGGCTCGGGCGAGTGCTGAAAGGGCCCCGGCCCCAGGCCGGAAGACCCAGCCTTCGGAGGCCAGGATTTTGCGGAGCTCCTCCACCATGGGTGGCACGCGAGGGTCGTGCTCGCCGGCTTCGTCCGGCCGGGCGCTGGCGGCAAGCGCATCCATCGCCTGGCCCATGGCGCCAATGGTGTCTGCCTGTGTTTCGCCCGCAGAGGCCAGTACCTCCCGAATGGTCACGATGCCGAGCCCCCCGACTTCGCGCAGCGCGCGGATCAGGGCCAACCGCCGAAGGTGCGTATCGCCATAGTCCGCCTGGTTCGGGCCTGTCGGCGTCCCGGGCGGCATGAGGCCTTCGCGGATGTAGTACTTGATAGTCGGGACGCTGACGCCTGACTCCTTGCTCAATGCCTGCATTCGCATGATCCGCCTCCGATTGTTGACAACGATACCGTCACTATCCGATAGTGTCACTATCCAAACTGTGAGGCGATGCGCCATGCACCCGACCCTCCCCGTCCACGCACGAGATGTCACAAAGAGCTACGGGCCGAACCAGGCACTCAAAGGCATCAGCCTCGACATTGTACCTGGCGAGGTGTTCTCGATCCTGGGGCCCAACGGCGCCGGGAAGACGACGTTCATTGAAATCCTCGAGGGTTACCGCGCCCGAACCGGCGGCGACGTTACCGTCCTGGGCGTTGATCCCGGCCAGGGAACGGCTGCCTGGAAGGCGCGGCTTGGCATTGTCCTCCAGTCGAGCGGGGTCTTTGAAAAGCTCACGGTCGAGGAGGTCGTCGGGCACTTCGCGACGTTCTACCCGGATCCGCTGCCGGTCGACCACGTCATCGGTATCACCGGCCTGGCGGAAAAGCGCAAGGCCCGCTGCGACACGCTTTCGGGCGGGCAGAAGCGCCGCGTGGACGTCGCGCTGGGAATCGTCGGGAACCCTGCCCTGGTGTTCCTCGATGAGCCGACGACCGGGTTCGACCCGTCGGCACGCCGCCAAGCGTGGGAGATGGTCGACGGCCTGACGGGGCTTGGCAAGACGGTCGTCCTGACGACCCATTACCTCGACGAAGCGGAGCACCTTGCACGGCGCGTCGCCGTGATTGTCGAGGGCCGGGTCGCGGACATCGGCACGCCGAGGGAGATTGGCGGCCGCGAACGCGCCACGGCCCGCATCACCTTCCGGCGGGAAGGATCGCTCGCCAGCACTCCCTTCCCGCTCGAGCTCGAACACCATGAAGCCGAGGGTCTGGTGACCCTGCCGGCGACCGAACCGACCGCGGTCGTTGTGGCGCTCGCGTCATGGGCGCGGGAATACGGGTTCGAGGAGCTGCCGGGCCTCACCGTTACCCGCCCGAGCCTGGAAGACATCTACCTCGAAATGATCAGCGAAGCGCCAGCTACCGGCAGCAAGGAGTAACCGCAAATGGAATCCAGGGCAACCACCCAACCAGCAACCCGCACCGCACCATCGCTTGTTTCGCTCGCATTCGGCCGGACGCGCGTGGAGCTCCTCCAGTTCTTTCGACAACCGGAGCAGGTCTTCTTCACGTTCCTCTTGCCAGTGCTGTTCGTCGTCATCTTCGGCACCATCTTCAGCGACGAAATCGAAGGCCCGGCTGGCGTCGAACCCGTTCCGTTCTCGCAGTATTTTGCTGCCGGGATGATCGCGGCCGGGGTTATGAGCGTGACGTTCGCATCGCTCGCGTCCACTGTCTCCATGGAACAGCATGACGGAACGCTCAAGCGGCTGGCGGGGACGCCGCTTCCGCGCTCCGCGTACTTTGCGGGGAAGATCGGCCTTGCCCTCACCACCGCGGTCGCCCAGGTCATCATCATCCTGGCTATCGGCGTCACCTTCTACGACATGTCGCTGCCGTCCGAACCCGGGCTCTATGGCCTGTTCGCGGTGGTATTCCTCCTCGGCGTGGCCTCGTGCTCGTTGCTGGGCATCACCTATACGCGGCTCATCAAGAGCGCAAACTCGGCCCCGGCCGTCGTCCAGCCCCCGTTCCTGATCCTGATGTTCATCTCCGGCGTGTTCTTCGTGTATTCGATGATCCCGGCGTGGCTCCAGGGTGTAGCGTCCGTTTTCCCGCTGAAGTGGATGGTGCAGGGCATGCGCCAGGTCTTCCTTCCCGACTGGGTGGCTACGGAAGACTACGGCGGCTCGTGGCAGACGGAATGGGTGCTGGTGGTGCTCGTGGCGTGGCTCGTCGCGTCGTTCCTCATCGCCCGGTTCACGTTCCGCTGGGACCGGTCTGGTGGCTAATGGCGAGCAGTACAATCAGTAATCATGCTGGAGGTGACCGGGATGGCAAATGTGGTCAAACAGCGGGTGAGCGCCGAGGTCGAGGGCGACTTCGTGGTGTTTCTCATCGGCATGCGCATCAATAAGCCGTGGAAGGCCTGGAAGTGGCTCCCCGTCTTCATGGCCATGCCGCGGATGCTGGCGGAGCTCGAACGACGGCCCGATTCGGGCTTCCTGGGGGCGAACCAGTATTTCGCGAACCCGCTGCGGCCGATGGTGGTCCAGTACTGGCGCTCCTTCGAACATTTGGAGGCGTATGCACGCGACAGGGATTCGGAGCACTGGCCGGCGTGGGTCGCGTTCAACAGGAAGGTCGGCTCGAACGGCGATGTCGGCATCTGGCACGAGACGTACGTCGTCCCTGCTGGTAACTACGAAACCATCTACAACAACATGCCGCCGCACGGGCTGGGGCGCTTCACAAGGCTGATTCATGCCACCGGCCGCCGGTCGACGGCGGCCGGCCGGGCGGGGAGGTCAAGCGCCGACGGGGCTGAGCCGGGTGCCTGAGGGAGCCCCACCGGCTACATCCGCGGGGGCAAGTCGGCCGCCGCGTGTTGCGCTGCGTCGATGACAGGGCAGATCGTGGGGCAGCAAGGATTCGGGTAGCAGATTAGAGGATGCCGCCCAGGTAGCGCAGCCCGAAGCCCACCCAAGCAGTATGCCGCCGGCGAGGATCATCACGCTGATCACGTGGATCCCCGCGGAAACGGTCCGGCGGGCGTCGCCGGCGTCGCTGTGCATGCGGCGATCGAACGGAAGGAGGAGGGATTGCTTGTAGCTGTTCGCGTGCGCCATCGATAGCCCGAATACCATCGGCACCGCAAAGGCCAGCAAGACGAGTCCCAGTACGAGGAACACCGCGCCAAGGGCTTGAATGCCGCCTGTAGCGATGATCCCAAGGACCATCAGCCCCGCCATGAACCACCGCGCCCAGGACGGTATCTCGCGCCGCTTCCGCACCGGCAGTTGTGGCCCCGCTGTCATACGCAACATGCTACTAAGGAGGTGGACGAGGGCGACACTATCCCGGCACCCGGACGTAATGATCGGAGCGCGGGCGACCGTTTTGTCCAATCTTGAGGCGGATTACTCGGGCCAGGGACCGGGGCCCGGGTCCGCAGGCATTTCTGTGCCTGTGACTTCGGCGACGTGTTCGACGACAAGGGGCCACACTTCCCGCCGCTGGGGGTCGAGGAATTCCGGGTTTTCGGTCCGAAGGATGAATACGGGGATGAAGGTCTCGGGGCCATCGTCTTCGGCCAGGAAACCGGCGCCGACCATGAAATAGGGGATGCCATCGATCACGTAGTAGCCGGCCTTTTGCCCGTACTGGAAGCCGTCCATCTCGAACCGTGCATCGGGGAACGTCTCGAGCCCGTCGGGGATTTCGGCCAGCCCTGTCTTGTCCATCAGGTACCGGGCGGATTCTTCGGTGAGCAGTTCACCCCGTATGATCCCGGCCCAGATACGCGCCATGTCCGGGGCGGTCATGTGCGCCTGGTTCCACGAGCCATCGATATACGCCTGGCTGGAAACGCCGGCATCCGCGAGGACCGCATCCAGGTCGGCTGGATCGATGAATTCTTCCAGGACGTTCGCGTCATGGTCGGACGACCATTCGAACACCTCATCGATGTGAGGTTCGACTGCCTCGAGGTCTACGTCGCCGGCTTCGACCGCCCGCATGACGGCAATAATCGTGATGATCTTCGACGTCGAGGCCGTGTACTGGATGTAGTCGCCGTTAATGGCGGTCATGTGGTCGCAGTTCAGGTCATAGAGGGCGAAGCCCCAGTCGCCGTTGTAGCCCTGGAGCGCCTCGTTGACATCGTTCACCAGCAAGGAGCGGTGGGGCTCGCGCTCATCGCACGAGAGTCCGGTGACCCCGGGTTCGGGGGTAGGCGTCGGCTCCGGCGGGGGCGGCGTCGGCTCATGATCGTCGCCGGGCCGCTCCGTTTCCGCGGGAGGTGGGGTTGGGGTCCGGACTTCGGCGCCGTCGTCGTTGATGTCGCCGCATGCCAGGGCCGTCAGCGCGACCGCGAGCAGGAATACGGCAACGAATCCTGCAGGGCGCGACAGGGCACGCGCGGCACGGCGAGCGGGGGACAAGCCATCCACGAGCCGCAATGGTACTCCGCGAGCCCGTTACGGAGCGAACCGGGGTTAGACGCCGTTTCCCTCGTCCTATTCGTACCGGAGTGCTTCGGCCACGGGAACGCGTGACGCGGCGCGCGCAGGCAGGAACGTCATAAGCAGGGCGGCGGCGAATGCAATGCCCGCGATGATCCCAAGCTGTGCCCACGGGATGATAAAGCTGAAGCCCTCGGCCTCCTCGCCAATTTCTCCCGTGGTGAACAAGAGCCACGCGAGCACCAGGCCGAGTACGAGCCCCATGACGATGCCAGAGAGCGCGATGAACGTGGATTCGAAGATGAACGAGAGGGCGACCATGGAACGCTTGTAGCCGATCGCCCGGAGCATCCCGATCTGCTGGCGTCGCTCAACAACGGACCGTGACGCCACGACGCCGAGTGCGGCGATGCCGACGATGAGCCCAAGCCCCATGAAGCCCTGGAAGACGAACAGGAAGCCGGTCTGTAGCGACCGCTGTTCGTCGAGCAGTGAGTCGATCGAATCGACTGAGGCTATCAACAGGCTTGCCTCGAGGTGACGCGCAAACGCCTCGGAGTCCACGCCGTCTTCGAGTGCTATGTAATATTGCTGGTTCTGCGCTCCCGGGTACGCCTGCTGCAGGTCCTGTTCGCGCAAGAAGATGCCGTTGAAAAAGATGCCCGCGGCCTCCTGGGCCTGCGCGATAACGGTCACGGTCTCGATGTTCCCGGTGCCAGGGTCTCGCAGGTCCAGTTCAAACGGCTCGAAGCCATCTTCGATGGGGTCCAGGTGCAGGAGATTGTCCTGCATCATGGGGTCTTCGCCGAATCCTTGTTGCTCCGCGGAGATCTGCGCCGGGATGATCGCCAGGTTTTCTTCACGGCGGAAGGCTTCCCAGACGGCGTCTTCGCTGTCGAACGCAGAAGAGAGGCGCCGCAGGGGGATATCGGCCGTTTCGATGAAGCCGTCGTTTAGCCCCAAGAAGGTGTACCGCAAGAAGTCACGAGGCTGCCCGTCGTCATCTACCGGGCCTCGTCCATCGATGTTGCTCACCTCGGCTTCGAAGGGCATCGCCGCGAGCACCCGGCCCGCGCCACGCACATCATCGGTTTCGAGTCCGGCTTCATCGACGGCGGTGCCGATATCCGGGATCGGATTGTCGGGTGTGGTGATGACCCGCACATCGAAACCGCCTTTTGCTTCGTCGCTGAGGAACACGTTTTCGAAGTTTGTATTCAGCGAGGCGTTCATCACCAGTGCGAACATGATCAGGCCGATCATGGCCATAGTCATGCCTGTCCGGAATCGTGCTGTGAGGGGATAGGCCACGCCCGTCTTAATTGCAGGGACGATCCGGGAGAAGCGCGACCCCAGGCGCACCACGACCGGCAGAACGATGTCCGCGTTGTAGACGACGACGAAGGTCGCTGCAGTAATGACGGCTACGCCGGAGACGAAGAACATCTCGATATCGCCGGTCATCTCCGGCAGGAGCCAGCTCAGTGCCTCTTCTGGCAGGTACCAGAAGACCAGCAGGATGAGCCCGGACGCGGTGAAGGCCAGCCGTTCCCGGAAATGGAAGTACCGCATGATCACCGCGAACCAGACCATGATGAGCGTGAAGCCCACGGTGAACTGGAAGTACCGACCGACGTCCATGCCCCACTGCATGAGGAACATGCCGAGGATTGCCCCTAACGTCGCGAACCCTGCCGACCACGCCACCGGCACACGCCGCTCCTGGAGTGCCGCTACCACCAACCCAACCGGCATCACGAGGATCCCGAGCACCATCGCCCACACGGGTAGCCGCGCAGGCCGCCGGTCGCGAGTGAGCCGGACCAGCAGCAAGGCTGCCAGGTAGAAGGGGATGCCGACGATTGTGAAGAATGGCCAGACGGGGATGCCTTCGCCTTCGACCCGCTCCGATGCCGGGGCGGAGAAGCTCCTTCCGCGCAACGCATAGATGAAGGGACCGACCAGCCCGAGGAGCATGCCCGCCGCAAATAGCGGAGCCAGGTCCGGTATCCGCATGGAAGCGATGAACGAGATGAGGAAGAACCCGACGGCCGCGAACGCGTTGAGCACAGCCCGCAGCAACCCGTACCAGGTGCCTTGCTCCGGATTGACGGGGGGCGCCTCCGGTAGATCGCGCACTGCGGCGACGATATTCAGACGGCTGGCTCGCCAGCTCGAGACAAAGATGACGATGAAGGTCGCGATGATGCCCAGGCAGAAGGCGGTTACCAGTCCCCGCCAGGTGAATGACGCCGAGAGATCGAGCCCCAGGAGGTCGGCACCAAAGTAGTTGACGATCGCGACCATGACGACGGTCACGCCCATTCCGGCGAAGAGGCCAACGACGGCCGCACCGAGGTCGTAGCCCATCCCCTCGGCGAGGAACGACTCGACGACGTGCCGCCGCTTCGCGCCCACCGCCCGGGCCATGCCCATCTCCGGCTTTCGTTCGGCGGCGAGCATGACAAAGATGAGGAAGATGAGGAGTACCCCGGCGGCGATCGAGAACAAACCCAGCACAACGAAGAACGTTGTGAAGAGGTTCCCGAGTGCTTCGGCGAACGCGACGTTGTCTTGCTTTTCCGCAGTGGCGTGGAAGGGGGTGCCCTCAAGGAAGGCCTCGAGCCGTTCCATGACGACATTGGTGCGTTCGAGGCCTTCGCGCTCGTCACCAGTATTCGAAACCCAGATGCCATCGTAGACGCCTTCGTTGCCAGTGAGCTCGACGAGGAATTCGAGCGAAACCGTCCCACCGGGAAGGGAAGCGGGGTCACGCACGCCCCCGAGCACATTTGTCGGGACGATCGCCGCGACCTCAAGCTCGACGGGCTGGTCCTGGAAGAAGCCGATGAGCGTGTCGCCCGGCTCTGCTTCGATCCCTTCCGCAAGGTTCTCGTTGACTGCCACCTCGTTGCCTTCCAGCGTTACCTGGTTACCATCGAGATCGACCAAACCACCAAACATATCGGTGTCTTCGAGGTGGTACCCCGATATGTTTGCCCCGGGCTCGTTGAGGTTGGTGCGCGTGTTGATGAGGGGTAAGGACTGGTTCCGGAAAGGGACGAACGCCTCAATGTCGGGATCATCGGCGAAGGTCGTGCGGAGCTCGGTCACAAGCTCTTCGGGGATGACCTGTTCGCTCTCGGGGGCCGGGTGCTCTTCCTGGTCCCAGTTAATCAGTTCATCCGCCTGGCCAAGCTGCTGGAACACCTCGGCGGTCACGCTGCGGGTAAGCGTGTCACCGGTCCCGAAGGCGGCGGTAATGATCAGCGTTGAGAGCATCAGGCCGACGACAATGAGCGTGGTCTGGGCAGGGCGACGGGGAATGTTCCGCAAGCCCATCTTGAACATCACGGGGTTGCGGAGCGCGATGAAGCCCACAGCGACGAGGATTGCCAGCGTCGCCAGCAGCGACCCGAGGGCGATCCCGCTCATCGGGATACCAAACAGCTCGTCCATCGGCTCCCCTTTTACCGCTTACCGATAGCGGCCAGCATTTCGGCCTGCGAGTCTTCGCGCAGGATTTCCCCGTCTGCCATGTGGATTGTGCGGTGGCAGCGCGCGGCCACGCCGGGGTCGTGCGTCACCATGATCGTTGTCTGCTGCAGGGATTCATTGACTTCGGCCAGGAGGTCCATGATCTCGGTCGCGGTCTGGGAATCGAGCGCGCCTGTGGGTTCGTCGGCCCACATGATGGCCGGGTCGTTGACGATCGAACGGGCGATGGTCACGCGCTGGCGCTGGCCACCCGAGAGCTGCGCGGGCCTGTCGTTCGCCCGGTCAGCAAGCGCGACCTTGTCTAGTGCGGCGACGGCCCGCCGGCGAGCTTCCGACGGGCGCGTCCCGGAGACGATAAGCGGCAACTCGACGTTTTCGGCAGCAGTGAGCACAGGCAAGAGGTTGTATGTCTGGAAGATGAAGCCCATCGACTTCGCGCGGAACTCGGTCTTCTTGTTGTCCGCCATCCGCGTGATGTCCTGTCCGTCGATGGTGACGGTGCCGCTGTCGAATTCATCGAGCCCGGAAAGGCAGTTCAGCAGCGTGGTCTTTCCACAGCCGGAAGGTCCCATGATGGCGAGCATGTCGCCGCGCCTTGCGACGAGGTCAACCCCGTTCAGGGCTCGCACCTGTACGAGGCCGGTATCGTAGGTCTTCACAACCTGGTGAGCCTCGATCACCACATCGCGGGAACCGTTCTCGCTCATATCTGCTCTCTGCCCTGCCTGCTCTGACTGAATGTCCCGATTCCGCCAATCATGGCACCACTGATGTAACACGCCTGACAAGGATCACCCTGCCGCAAAGCGGATAGTTGGACTATCGAGGCAGATTGGACCAGTGTCAAACAATGGAACGATCGTCCACAGACCCCGTCTCAGCTTCGTCCAGCAGGAGCGCCGGCAGCGGGCCCGCCGGAACGCTTACGACGAGGGAGTGCGGCGCCACGGTAAATTGCATCGGTGTTTCGCCAATGACATCACCGTCGACCTGCACGGGGATGCCGGGGGTCTTGATGCTGACCTCGCGGCCGCGGTCGAAGTGCAACCCGTCCTGTTCGCGCAGGCGGCCCAGGGCCAGGCGCGTCGCCAATGCTGTCCCCTGGCCGATGCGCCGCGGCCCTGCCGCGCACAGGTCCAGCATGCCATCGACGGCGCTTGCGCCCGGTGTGAACTCAACCAGCCCGCCGTACAAGCGGGTGTTGCTGACCACCAATAAGCCCCAATCCGACGCCAGGTCCCGGCCGTCGACTTCGAGCTGCATCTGGCGAGGGTGCAGCCGGGTAATCGTGCGAGCAGCCTGCAGAAGGTAAGCACCGGCGCCGAGTTTTGCTTTCAGGCGGCGGGTCACGCGGGACGCGATCGCGGCGTCCCAGCCAACCCCGGCCATCAGGAGGAACGTCGCGCCGTTTGCCTGGCCGGTATCCATCCGGACGCGCTGGCCCGAGAGATGGGCTTCCATCGCCTCATCCCATCGCAATGGCAGTCCGGTCTCCCTGGCAAGGATGTTCGCTGTGCCGACCGGGATGGGCGCAAGCGCGGTCGACGAGTGGAGGAGTTCGGCAGCGGCAAGCCGCATTGCCCCATCGCCCCCTGCGACAAAGACGAAGTCGACGCCTGCCGAGACCGCCTGGCGGGCTGCTTCCCGGAATGCGCCCGGAGATGACGGCGCAACGAGGATCGCATCGACGCTGCGCTCCTCGAGGAGCCGCAACGCCCGGTGGGGGTCGAACCGGTCTGCGTGTCTCGCCCACGGGTTCAGCAGTACATGTGCTGTCGGACGGGCTTCACTCATTTGCCGCTCACTCCACGCGCTCCGTACGATGTTTCGGCACCCCAATGAAGGAGAGCACTGTGATCCCGGTGAAGCGCATTGACCACATCAGCATGGGCCACCATGACTACAAGGAGCAGCAGGCCCGGCTGGAGCGCTTGCTCGGGTTTGAGCCCCTTTACGAGTTCCCGGTTCGGGAGGGCGCCGAATTTACCGGGTGCACGAGCCAGGTGCGCGGCACCGAAATCGAGTTCGAGATCATCCAGCCGGCGCATCCGAAGAGCTTCCTCCAGCGGTTTATTGATGAGCAGGGCCCGGGCCTCCATCACATCGCTGTCGAGACACACGATATCGAAGAAACCGCGGCCGAGCTCGAGCGCCAGGGTATACGACCATTTGGCGGCATCGAGGATGACGGCGACTGGCGCTTCACCTTCATCCATCCGAAGGAAAGCGGCGGGGTGCTCTGGCAGCCCTTCGTACCGAAGAATCCGCCCCGTGACCTGGACCGGTCGGCTGGCGGCGGAATTGTGGACCTCGTGCGCGTGGACCATGTCTCGCTCGCAGCGAAGGACATCGAATGGCAAATCGACTTCCAGTCGCGAGTGCTGGGCTGCGAACTGGAGAACCGCTGGGAGGATGACGAGCTCGGCTACTACGGCGCGATCATGACGATCCCGGGGAGCAAGCTGCAATTCGAGGTTATGCAACCTTCCCGGCCGGACAGTTTTGTCCAGAGGTTCATCGATGAGCGCCGCCCGGGACTCCACCATATCTGCTGCGAGGTGGGGGACGTGGACCGGGCGGTTGAGGCCCTACGGGCGGAAGGCATCGAACCCCACGGCGGCGTTGTCGAAAACGGCTGGCGCAAGCACACGTTTATCCATCCGCGGGACGGCGGCGGGGTCTTGTTCCAGCTCTTCGAAGAACCGAAGGAGTAGCCCGGTGGAAGGCGAAGACGGCTACCTGACACTCCACGGCCTCCGCCACCACTACATCCGGTGGGGCAATCCCG
This sequence comes from Dehalococcoidia bacterium, assembly GCA_007118095.1. Lineage (GTDB taxonomy): Bacteria > Chloroflexota > Dehalococcoidia > Tepidiformales > Tepidiformaceae > SLAK01. The sequence goes on along the minus strand of SKSF01000061.1, from coordinate 22,037 downwards.
GCGACGATCCCGTGGTGCTCGTTCATGGACTCATGAACAACGCCCGGTACTGGGAGAACGTCGCGAACATGATCGCAGACCAGTACAGCGTCTATGCACCGGACCTTCGCGGCCACGGCGAGACCGAGCACGCACCCGGCGGCTACCTCGTCTGGGCCTTCGCGATGGACCTGCGTTTCATGGCGGAAGAGCTGGACCTCGAGGCGTTCGACCTTGTCGCACACAGCATCGGCAGCCGCATTGCCATGGCCTACGCGCGCGACCATAGCCACCGGCTGAAGCACCTGGTGCTCGCCGACATGGGCCCAGAAATGGCGCAGCAGGGGGCGCGCGGCATCCGCAAGACGACAGGTAGGAGCGAGGGCACGCCCGGTTTCCCCACCGAGGAAGAAGCGCTCGAATACTACGCGAAGCTTTACCCGGGGCAGTCGCGCGACTACCTGATGCGGCAGCTCGCGGCTGGGCTGACGCTGGACGAGGAGACGGGCAACCTGGTCTTTCGCTTTGACCCCTCCATCCACCAGGCGACGGGCCGCGGCGCCATTGCCGAGATCCCGTTCCTCTGGGAGAGCATCGAACACATCAAGTGCCCCACATTGGTTATCCGGGCCGAAAAGAGTTCCATCCTTTCGCCGGAGATCGCGGAAGAGATGGTGCGACGGCTCCCTGATGGCCGGCTCGTCGAGATCCCGGAGAGCGGCCACCAGATTCCGCTGCACCAGCCCGAGCGCTTCGCGCAGGCGGTCCGCGAGTTCCTGGAGACGTAGCGCAGCATGGGCTGATGGCGGCTTACGAAGCGCGGGCATCCTACCAGCGAAACGACTACCTGGGATGGATCAACCGGGCCAAACGCGATGACACGAAGCAACGCCGGCTGGAGAAAATGTTGCGGGAGCTCGAAGCTGGCGACGTCTACATGAACATGCGCTGATCCCCGGGGCACCGCTCAACGGCGGGTGACAGGTGAGCCCCGTTGTACTGGCAGCATGGCGACCGCGACCCACATGTCCCTGGACGAGTTTCTTGCGCTTAAGCCGGGCGAGCCTGAGATCGAGTTGATGGATGGGGCGGTCTACCAGAAGCCCGTGTTAGGCAAGGGCCACAGCCAGATCGCCGGGGAACTCCCTTTCTCCCCAAGAGCCATGTCCGCCAAGGGGGCAATGCCGACGTGGACATCGATCGGCGCCACGGCTGGGTGTTCATCCCGGATGTCTCGGTGACGCTGCGCGAGCGGCTCGCAGGGCGATTCTTCAAGGAAAACAAGCCGGTCGACGTGCTCCCGAATTTCGCCATCGAAGTGCTCTCACCCGACGACCGACCAGGTCGTGTGACTCGAAAGATCGCGCACTACATGCAGTCCGGCGTACGGCTTCTGTGGTTCATCGACCCTGAAGAGCAGGAAGTCACCGCCTGGCGCCCGGGCGAGACCCCGGAGTCCGTTTCGGCTCCAGGGACGATAACCGCCAACCCGGTGCTACCGGACCTGTCTGTGGAACTTACTGATCTCTTCTCCGTCATCAAAGGCAAACGGCAAGGCTCATAGCGAGCGCTCACATTCATCATCCTCACCCCTCCTTGCCGCCGAATCGATCTGATGGTTCGCTAGCAGTGATGGTCGAAGACGCGCGCAAGTCCAGCACCCCCGAGGTTGAGGGCACGGCAGGGTACATCTCGCCGTATCCGTACCTTGAGAAGCTGCAGCCCCGTATGGACGAACGCCTCGACCGCCAGGTCCCACGCGGGGGAACGTACTGCGCTTTTTGCTTTGGCCGCTTGAAAAAGGAAGCCACGACGTGCGGCTTCTGTGACGCGGATATCAGCGAAACCGGCACCACGACGGAGATTCCGCAGGAAGTGCTCCGCGCCTACCTTGCGAAGAAAAAGACGGAAGAACGGTGGGTGCATGCGGGCGCGTTCTTCGGCCTGACCATCGCGAGTGTCCTGTTCATCCTGCTGATTGGCTGGGCTCCTGGCTTCCTGGGCCACCCCGGCGTTGCACTTGCCGTACTGATCGGCGGCGGCTATGTGCTCGCCCAGCTTTTCGGCTCGATCATCGGCGCGCAGATTGGGTACCGCCGCGGCTCGCGGAAACGGGATGCGCTCTGGGAGAGGTACCTGGAAGCGCGCGAGGGGACGGGCGCGTAGCCGCCGCTTTTGTCCACCGCACCGCGCCACGCGGAATCAAGGCGCGCGGGGATAGGGCACGACTGTCTTTTTGTACCCTTCCGCAATGCCAAATGAGGGTGATTCCCGCCGCTCTGACCCGCTCGTCGACCGTGCACTGGGGACTATCAAGGTCCGCCGAACACGGCCAGATGTCGTCGGCGAGCGATGAGCAACGATGGGTACGTCTTTAGTACGTCAGCCCAAGATCACCCAGGTGCTCGGCAAGGGCATCCTCGGTAACGATGCCGCTGCCCCCGACGGAGATGGTCCCGTCGCGGTCGATGAAGTACGTCGTGGGCATGCTGGTACCGCGGTAGTGTTCAAAGACGTCGCCGTCCGCGTCGTGGACCGACGTCATCGTTGCGTCGAGCTCTTCAAGGAAGCTCACGGCCCGGTCGCGTGGCTCTTCGAGGTTCACCAGCAGAAACACAACATCGTCACCGAGTGCGTCCTGGGCTGCCTGGAAGTGCGGAATCTCCGCGCGGCATGGGCCACACCACGACGCGTACCAGTTCAACACCACAACCTGCCCGCGGAAGTCCGATAGCTGACGGACTATTTCCCCGTCACGGATATCCTGCAGGGCGAAATCTGGTGCGATGTCGCCTGGTTCTGGCCGATGTTCGTCGATAACGCCTACGCTGCTGTCACCGTTGGCGCCGTCGTCGCCCGTGGCGATCAGGTAAAATACAGTCCCCGCGGCGAAGAACGCGGCAACGCCCATCAACGCAACCGCCAGCAGGTTCTGCCGCGTCACCTTCTCCTTCGCCTGGCCCATCGACTTCTCCCGGAAACCTTCTTACCCCTATTGTCTCCGCAGTTGGGGGAGCGTTGCACCCGCGCAGATATGCCGATCTTTTCCAGCAGCAGACCTGCGCACTGGGCCGGGGATGATCCCGGCGTGAGTCTACCCATAGCCTCACTACAATTGCCTACCGGAGAAAGGAGCTCAAATCGTGCTCACAGTCCTCGCCGGGGGCGTCGGCGCCTCCCGGTTCCTCCAGGGCCTTGCAAGCGTGGTCAACGAGTCCGAGATCACCGTCATCTCCAACACGGCCGACGACGTCGAGATGTTTGGGCTGCATGTCCAGCCTGACGTCGACATCGTGATCTATGCGCTTGCGGGGGCGGTCAACCCGGAGACCGGGTGGGGACTCGAAGGCGACACTTTGAACGTGGTGCAGGCACTACAGCGGTACGGCTACCCCGGGTGGTTCAACCTGGGGGACCGCGACCTAGCGACGGCCATTCACCGCACGCGGCTCAAGCGCGACGGCTGGCAGCTCCACGAAATTGTCGAAGATATCGCTGCGGCCTGGGGCCTCGGGGTGACGATGCTCCCGATGTCGAACGAGCCCATCGCGACACGCATCGTTGGCCCCGACGGAGAGATCGCGTTCCAAGACTACATGGTGCGGCTGAAGACGGGGCTGGAAGTGCGTGATGTGCGGTTTGATGGCGTTGAGCAAGCGCGCCCGGCGCCGGGGGTGCTCGACGCTATCCGCGGTGCGGAGGCTGTCATCGTGGCGCCCAGCAACCCGTTCGTTAGCGTCGGCCCTATTTTGGCTGTTCCCGGGGTGCGGGAAGCGTTGCGTACCACCGATGCCGTCCGTGTCGCGATCAGCCCGATTGTCGCGGGGAATGTGGTGAAGGGACCTGCCGCACAGATGTTGCAGTCGCTTGGCCATGAGGTTTCGGCACTGGCCGTCGCGCGGCTGTACCGGGACGTCCTCGACCTCATGGTTATCGACGAGCAAGACCGGGAACTCCAACCGGCGGTGGAAGAACTGGGGCTGGCCTGCCACGTGACGGACACGATGATGGTATCGCCGGAACGCAAGGCAGCGCTCGCGTCCGCGACTCTCTCTGCCGCCCGTCAATACGCGGCAGCACAATGAGGGAGCCGTTCGTCGCGCTGATCCCGGTGAACCGTCTCGACCGTGCGAAGGGCCGCCTGGCCGAGGTGCTGGCGGCAGATCAACGTCAGCAGCTCACACTCGCGACCACGCGGACGGTGATCGAGGCGGTAGTGCGAGCGGGCGGGCACCCGGTGGTACTCACAGCAGACGCGACGGTCGAACGGCAGGTGCGCGACACGTCGGAAATCCTCCATGAGGAGCCGGGGCGGCATGGTCTGAACGGCCAGATCGAGTACGCGCGCGAGGTCCTGGCCTGCGACGAGCTCCTGTTACTGCATGCCGATCTTCCGCTCGCAACGGGAGAGGCGATCCAGGCCCTCGTCGAGGGTGCTCCGCCACCGCCCTCGGCAACGATCACGAGGAGCGGCGACGGAGGGACAAATGCTTTGTTCTTGCGGCCGCCGGGGCTTTTCCCCCTGCGGTACGGGCCGGACAGCGCCGAGCTCCATCGACAGGCTGCACATGCCGCGCGCGTTGTTATCAGCTTCCGGGCCGAGCCAGCACTTAAACTCGACCTAGACACACCCGCCGACATCGAAGCCCTGATGGAGTTCGATCCCCGTGGTGAGACGCGGGCGGGCCATCTGCTCCGCACGTGGGGCATCACGGGGAAACTCGCGTGACCTGCTGGTGGGCTACTCCGCCGGTGTTGGTTCCACTTCAGGAGGGGGAGGTTCGGCCGAGCCAGGAGAAGCTGGCGTCGCGGTCGGCGGAACCGGCTCAATTGTTGGCGCGGGGGCGGGCGTCAAGGCAGGCTCCACGGTTGGTTCTACCGGTGAGGATCCCGATGCTGCCTCAGTCGGGGCCGCTTGTTCGTTGTCTACCGCAGTAACGGGTTCGCTTTCGGCTTCCGTCGCGGCAGATCCTGATGGCGCTGGTGTCGTACCGGGCTGACATTCCCACTGCCGCCAGGGGGCATTGCCTTTTTCCAGGTCGTAGTTGAACACCGCGAGCGCGACTTCCAGGTTGACCAACGGGTCGTCCCAGAGGGCCAGGTCGACGCCCGCATAGTCGAACCACATAGTGTGGACCTGCATGAGGCCGTGGATGTCGGGACCATTTGTTGCAGCGGGGTCGAACCTGCTTTCGCACCAGGCGATATTGACCAGCTGGTCGTGCCATTCGGCAGGCCATCCCGCTGTTGCCGCCAGCGAGCGCACCTGTGCTTCGCTCAGGCGGCCGCCATCCGCGGGGATGGCCGGTGCTTCCGGTGTCTCCGCCGGTTCGACGTGCTCCGGCTCCGGGTCAGTCCGCTCCGCTCTGCCGAAGTCCTGCGCCGAGTGCGGAACGAGTTCGGAGCTGTGTGGCCATGCTGGAGCGGGACGAAAGAATTCGAAGGTAGCTGTGGGAGCTGGCGTGGCGACCTGCTCCTGATCGGTCGCAAGGGGAGCGGTCGCGGAGGGGGGTGCAAACCCGGCGAAGGCGAACCCGCCCATCGCCGCTGTGCCAGCCGCGATGGCGAACGAGGCTGTGCGGATGACCCGAGGCGCCGACCGCTTCACAGCGACCGGGGCCGCTGGCACCGGCTGCGTGGTGTGGTAGCCGACCAGGCGTCGCGTTACAGCGACTAGCGCCCGGGTGGTGCTGCTAATGCTGACGTTCAGAGGGCCTCCTCGCGTACCACTGGGCCGGGTGTCACTGCGGACAAGCTCCAGATTCCTTCAACGCGCTGGCGATGCTTCACGGCGCTCAGCCTTCGTTAGGCCGCGTAGGCCAGTGATCATTTCGGGACAAAGGTTACCGTAGCCCTACCCTTGCACGGTGCGATCAGTCAGACCACCCCCGGATGAGGCAGGAAGTGGCGTCCAGCCTCGAAAGAACGCTGACTTGTCATTGCGGGCGTTGCGTAGCGTCGAACCCCGGGGCGATTGAAGAGTCCTGACAAGGCCGCTAGGCTCGGAGCCGGAGGGTTTTGATGGCCGAGAAACTCGATGAAGCGATAGATGCGATTGCGGGATGGCTTCGGGAATCTAACAAGACCGTCGCCCTGACGGGAGCTGGCATCTCGACCGACTCGGGAATCCCCGACTTCCGGGGGCCCCAGGGACTCTGGACGAAGAACCCGGAGGCGGAGAAGAAGGCCACTATCCAGCACTTCCTCTCAAGTTCGGATGCCCGGCGCGAGTCGTGGCGGAACCGCCTGAATAACCCGATGGGCGCCGCCGAGCCCAACATGGGGCACGTTGCGCTAGCCGAGCTCGAGCACAAGGGGAAGCTGGACACGCTGGTAACGCAGAACGTGGATGGTCTTCATGTCGACGCCGGCACCAGTCCCGACCGGCTTGTTGAGATCCATGGGACAGTCCGCGAATTCCAGTGCCTGAGCTGTCCCGACCGCGGCCCTATCGAGCTTGTACTCCAGCGCGTTGAACAGGGCGATGATGATCCGGCGTGCAAGTCGTGCGGCGGCATCTTGAAGACCGCGACCATTTCGTTCGGCCAGAATCTTGTCCGGAAAGACCTGGAACGCTCCGAGGCGGCCGCAAGCACGTGCGACGCCTTCCTTGCCGTGGGGACTTCTCTCACCGTTTACCCGGTGGCGCTCCTGCCGGAGATGGCAATCAGGAACGGGGCAAAGCTGATCATCATTAACGCTCAGGACACCCCGTACGACAGTTACGCACATGCTGTCATCCAGGAGCCGATCAGCGAGGTGCTGCCGCGCATTGTCGAGCAGGTTTGATAGGGGGCGCGGCGGGGCGCCCCCTCTCCGGATCTCTACCTACATGAGCACTTCTTCGACGGCGTACTCGAGGACTTCTTCTTCGGCCAGGCCCAAAACTTCGCGCAGGACATAGTCCGTGTGCTGGCCGAGCGTTGGGGCCGCGGAAGCGAGGCGCCCCGGTGTTTCGGAGAAGCGCGTGACCAGGCCGTCGTAGGGGGTCGGGCCCATTTCGGCGTGTTCCAGTGTGACGAAGAATCCGCGGTGAGCGAGCTGGGGGTCGTCGTAGAGGTCGGACGGGCGTTCAATCACGGATGCCGGGACACGTGCGGCCCGCAGCTCATCGACGAAGCTGAACGGCTCATTTGTGGCGCACCATGGACGCAGCGCCGATTCGATGGCCTCCTTGTGGGCGATGCGCTTCTCGAGTGCATCGTAGGCCGGGTCGGCGAACGCATCCAGCGGCGCAGCCGAGCGCAATGCACGCCACTGTGCCCGGGTCTCACAGGCAATCGCGATGTAGCGTTCCAACCCCTCTGTTGCCAGGACGGCATGGGGCGAGGCATAGAGCGAGTCATGGCCCGCCGGGCCCGCGATGCGGCCGTTGACGGTGTAATCGAGGACGAGGGGCTCAATGAACCTGATGCCGACCTCCGTCTGCGCGAGGTCGATGTATGCCCCTTCGCCGGTCCGCTCGCGGTGGATGAGCGCCGCAGTTAGCGCGGGTATGCCAAAGCGCGGGTTGATGAAGTCGGTGTAGGCGCCCCATGGACCGGCGGGCGTCCTGTCGGGCCAGCCGGTGATGGAGTGGATACCGGCGAGCGCAGCGCCCTGTCCGCCAAAGCCGGTGAAGCTGGCTTCGGGCCCGGTCTGGCCGCGCAGACAGGTCGAAAGCATCACCAGATCGGGGTGATCCTTTGAAAGCGTCTCGTAGTCGAGCCCGAAGCGTGCCATCGTGCCGGGGGTGAAACTTTCGACAACAACATCGCTCCAGTCGACGAGTCTGCGGGCGAGCTCCCGGCCCTTCGGCTTCGAAAGGTCGCAGGCCATCCCCAGCTTGGAGCTGTTGAAGTTTGCCATGAACTGTGCGCGGTCGAGCCCGGGGAGGCCGTCCTTGTAGGGCGCCGCCTGGCGCAGGACATCAGGGTGAGCGGCCGATTCCAGGTGGACGACCGTCGCCCCATGGTCTGCCAGGGCTTTGGAAATGAGCGGTCCGACACCAACCCATGCGAAGTCGGCGACTTTCACGCCTTCGAATGCGAGCGTGCGGGTGCCACTACCGTGGAGTTCGACGCGCGGCAGGCTGTCCTCGATCAGCGATTGGTGCTGGCCGAGCGCGGGCGCTGCCGGGGAATCTGCCAGAGCCATCGTGGGCGACCGCATGAACGGGCCGGGATGCGTATAGCCGTCAACGTCGCGCCAGTAGTCGCGCGCCTGCAGATGCGGGTCGGCGAGCAGGTCGGCCACATCCATGATCGCCGACATGATTGTGCCCTCGCGGCACGCGCGCTCCTGGACTTCGAACTTCGACCGTGTCTTTAGGAAATCGAAGAAGGTATTCACTGCGAGGATGATCTGATCGCCTGTGAGGTCGCCCTCCTGAAAGCTTGCTACCCAGTGGGAGAAGTCGGCGTCTTTGAGCTCGGCGGGCATTGCCCCTTCTTCTTGCATCCACCGCATGCACGAGGCAAATGTCCGTGCGCCAACCGTGGAGAGTGCGAAGTTGCCAGTCGCGTATCCGTCGGCGCATTCCCATACGCGCGGGATGGTGAGACCCGGAACGATACCGGGCGCCTTTTCGACCCGGTTCTCGCACGTCCCGGGCGGGTTCGCGCCCACGTTTGGCGGGAAACCGGTCGCGTTCATAAGGGTCCAGACCATCGCCGCCTGGGCGGACACGTCCAGGTATTGGCCAAGCCCTGACCGCTCGCGCTCGTGGAGGGCGATGACGGTATCGCAGGCAGCCTGGGCCCCGGCGTGGAAGGCGGCCTGCGGGAAGCCGACGGGAACGTTTGGCCGACCTTCATCGCCCTGGAGGCTCACGAGCCCCCCGGCGGCCTCGATGGTCAGCTCGGTGGCCGGCACATCTGCCCAGGGACCGTCCTGCCCGTAGGGGCTGACGGACGCGTACACCAGCGCGGGGTTGCGCTCCCGCAGCGTTTCGTAGTCGAGACCCAACTTCTTCGCAAAGCCCGGCGCCCAGGACTCGACGAGGGCGTCGGCACTCTCAATGAGCTGCAGGACCGTGTCCCGGTCGGGGCCGCAGGTGAGGTCGAGGACTACACTCTTTTTCCCGCGGCCCAGTGCGGCCCAGTACAGCGATTCGCCGCGCCTCAGGCCGTTGGTCTCGTCGAATGGCGGCAGGTGGCGCGCCTCGGTCCCGCCTGGCGGCTCGATCTTGATAACCTCGGCGCCGAAGTCGGCCAGCATCCGGCCAGCCATTTCGCCCAGCTTCGTGCTCAGGTCGAGCACGCGAAACCCGGCGAGGGGCGCGGGGGCCTCCCCCTCCCGGGGATACAAGTCGTCTGTTGTCATTTCCCGTCCCTCTTGCTTGCGCATTCGCGGCATCTGCGTGACACGGGATTCTACGGCAAGCGGGCACCGGTGCGAGGGGCGAGAGCTACCCGGGCAGGACGAATCCCGCAACCGCACCATAGTGAAGGGTGGTGCCCGCCACGACGCACACGTGAAACACTTCGTGGTAACCGAAGACCCGCGGGGCCGGGTCGGGATAGCGGAGCGCGTACACGAACGCGCCGACCGAGAAGAGTAGCCCGCCCGAAACAACAAGCACTACGGCCACGGGATCCAGTGCCGTCGCGACAGCCGGCGCAGCCGCAATACCGAGCCAGCCAATACCGAGGTAGGCGCCGACGCGCAGCCAGCGCGGCATGCCGGGCCAGGCCACACGCAGGGCCGCACCGGTTATCGCGAGCGCCCACACCGCTGGAAGAAGGGTCACCCCCCATGGGCCTCCGAGTGCGAGGCAAAATGGCGTATAGCTCGCAGCTACAAACAGAAAGATCGTCGCGTGGTCGAGGCGGGCGACGAAGCCCAGCATGCGGGCCGGCCACCGCACCACGTGATAGGCCGCGCTTACGCTGTAGAGGGCGATCAATCCGACGCCAAAGACAGTGGCGCCGGCGTACCCTCGCGGGGTCTCGGCGAGCATGAGCAGGAGGCCGAGGGCGAACGGCGCCAGCAAAGCGCAGACGAAGTGGAGATGCCCCCGCAACATGGGCCGAACCGTCTGTTGTTGCGCGCTCACCTGCGTATCATCGCGCACAGCGCGATGCCGTGTCATGCAGTGGAGTTACCTCCGCCGGTAAGCGCCGCACCGACGGGGAGGCACGCCGGGAGACGCGCGGTTATCCGTAGACGAGGGCGCGATCCTGCATGGCGCGCGAAATGACCACGCGCTGCACCTGGCTTGTGCCCTCCACGATCATCAACTGGCGCGCGTCACGGTAATGCCGCTCGAGCGGATGGTCCTTCATGTACCCCTGGGCGCCGAGCACCTGCAGGGAATCGAACGCGACCTTGTTGGCCATCTCGGTCGCGTAGGCTTTTGCGATTGACAGGTGATGGGCGTTTTCGCGGCCGAACTTGCCCTGGTCGACGAGCCACGCGGCCTTGTAGACGAGGTTGCGGGCTGCTTCCACCTGGATGGCCATCTCGGCAAACATGAACTGGATAGCCTGGAGGTCGATGACGGCGTCGCCGAAGACCTTGCGCTCACGGGCCCAGTCGAGCGCGTAGCTGATGCACCCCTCGGCGAGACCGATGCCCCGTGCGCCAACTGTGGGGCGCAGTGAGTTCAGCGTAAGCATCGCATGGTTGAAACCCTTGCCTTCTTCGCCGCCAAGGAGGTTCGATGCCGGGACGCGCACATCCTGGAAGCTGAAATGGGCAGTGGGGACACTGCGGACGCCCATCTTATCGTCGGTTCGGTCGATGACGACGCCGGGGGATTTCGCGTCCACGACAAATGCCGAGATGCCCTTCGCACCTTCGCCACCGGTGCGGGCGAAGACCGTGAGGAAGTCTGCAACGGTGCCACCGGAGATATAGACCTTGTTTCCGTTGAGCACGTAGTCGTCGCCGTCGCGGACCGCGCGTGTCTTGAGGCTCGCGGCGTCCGAGCCGGCGTCCGGTTCGGTAAGGCAGAATGCGCCCTTGAGATCACCGTTGGCGGCGGCCGGCAACCACTGCTGCTGCTGTTCTGGCGTGCCACCAAACATGATCGGGCGGGTGGGCAGGCCGGAGAGGACCAGCATCAAGCCCGCGCCGCACTCATACTTCGCCACTTCTTCGATCGCCAGGCAGAGGGGCAGAATGCCGTTGCCTGTGCCGCCCATCTCCTCGGGGAGTGCCATCCCCAGGAGCCCGGCCTGCTTGAAGGCTTCGAAGTAGTCGTGCGGGTATTCGCACGTCTCATCCAGTTCCTTCGCGCGGGGGGCGACCACGTCCTTTGCGATGCGGCGCGCGGTGTCTTTGATCAGCCGGTGTTCTTCCGAGAGCTCGAATTCCATGCCCCGCAGGATACCCGACCCCGCAAGAACGGAGGAGCGAGCAGGGGTGGCGTGCCGAGGGATGCCACCCTGCATCAAACGCGGGCTGCGGCGACAGTGTCCGCGGCCCGCGCATGGCCCTCGTATTGGAATGGGGTCCGAGGTTAGAAGATTGGGTTCACGATGATGGCCTGCTCCCGTTCTGGGCCGACGGAAATGAGGTCGACCGGGCATTCGATAAGCTCTTCGACACGGCGGATGAATGCCTGTGCCTGCGGTGGCAGGTCGTCGAAGTTGCGGACGTGCGTGGTGGGGGTCTGCCAGCCCGGCAGCTCTTCGTAAACGGGGCGCACCCGATTCACATCGGATTCTCGCGCCGGGACGGTGTCGACGGTCTCGCCGTCAAGCTCATATGCGGTGCATATCTGGATTGACGGGAGTTCGTCGAGTACATCGAGGCGGGTCAGCGCGACGGCGGACATTCCATTGAAGCGGACGCTATAGCGGGCGGCGACAGCGTCGAACCAGCCGATACGGCGGGGCCGGCCGGTGGTAGTGCCGTATTCGCCCCGGCCGTCTTCTTTGCCGTGGTCGCGCAGCAGTGTGGCCATATCGTCGAAGAGCTCGGTGGGGAAGGGGCCGTTGCCAACACGGGTACAGTAACTCTTGAAGACCCCGACGACGCGGCTGATATCGGTAGGGCCGATACCAACGCCGAGTGCGGCACCGCTGCTGGAACTGCTGGGCACGCTGGACGTGACGTAGGGATAGGTACCGTGGTCGAGGTCAAGCAGTGAGCCCTGGGCGCCTTCAAGCAGGACGTGATCGCCGCGGCGTTTCGCCTGGATGATGGGGACCTGGACGTCTCCGATATAGGGTTCGAGGCGTTTGCCGTATTCGACGTAGTTTTCGAGGCAGTCATCGAGGTCGAGTGCATCGGCATCGTAGACCCGCGTGATGACGCGATTGTGGTAGTCGAGCGCGGCCTTGCCGCGTGCGAGGAGGTCTTCGCGCCGCAGCAGGTCGCCCACGCGAATACCGCGGCGGGCGACCTTGTCCGTGAAGCAGGGGCCAACGCCCTTGCCAGTGGTGCCAATGGCGGAGCGACCACGACTCAACTCTTCGAGGCGGTCGAGCTCACGGTGCCATGGCATGATGACCTGCGCATGGTCGCTGACGATGAGGCGCGAGGTATCGATGCCGCGTTCTTCGAGCTGGTCGACCTCCTGGAGGAGGACTTCCGGGTCGACCGCGACGCCATTGCCGATGAGGCAGGTCTTTTCGCGGTAGAAGATACCGGCGGGTACAAGGTGGAGTTTGAACTCTCCCTTGTCGTTGATAATGGTGTGGCCGGCGTTGTTCCCGGCCGAGTAACGCGCGACGACGCGCGCTTTGCGGGCGAGCAGGTCGACGATGCGGCCTTTGCCTTCGTCGCCCCATTGCCCGCCGACAACTACGACGATGGGCATAGCGATCTCCGGGCCCTGCGTTTGTTCCGGGCCCGTCGGCATAGCTTACAGGAGAACCGCGGCGCTGTCTTATGTGGTGATGGGGTGGATTGCGTGTGAAGGCGCTCAGAGCGTGGAGCCGCGGCCCTCGCAGGTTCAAGACTTCGGTGATATTATGACTAACAGCGATAACGTACTGTTGCATGTTGAAAGGAGTAAGTGATGATCAAGGAGGCGTTCGTCTCCGCGCCGGTGCGGTTACTGGGGAAGGGCCGGTGGATGCCGCGGAGGCGAGCGTATATGAAGCCGACCGAGGCGGTGTCGCTCTCGCCTGGCATGCAGCAGGAAGACCCGGCGGAAGCGCTGTGGCAGTACCGCTGGCAACTGTTGACGCATTGCAGCAGCATCAATTACATCCGTGACCTGACAGCGGATCGGCCAAAGGCCGACACACCGAAGAGGCAGGGAAAGACCGGGACACGCTAGGGGCGCCTGGACCAAGACTCGACCAAGACCCAACGACAGGCCGCGGTGAACCCGCGGTCTCTTTATGTGCCCGCCGGGGCACCACGCGGGTGGGGCAAACTCGCGGCCGCGGCGATGATGTTGCGCGGCATGTTCTGGAACATGAGGTTGTGAAGGGGGGTGACAGCGTACCAGTAGAGGAAGCCGAGTATGCCACGCGGATGAAACCGGGCAGTGGTGACCAGCATGGAATTGCCGCCGCCGGTGTCACGAACTTCGAATTCGAGGACAGCTTTGCCGGGAAGCTTCATCTCCGCTACCAGGGTGAGGCGGCGCCCGGGTTCGACGCCGACGACGCGCCAGAAGTCGATGGCATCGCCGACGCGGATATCGGACGGATGCCGGCGGCCGCGGCGCATGCCGGGGCCACCGAGGAGCCTGTCGAATATGCCTCGAATGGACCACAGGCGGTCCAAATAGAACCAGCCGCGGCGGCCTCCAATGGTACGGAGGGTTTCCCAGAGCACCGCCGGCGAGACCGGGGCGGCGGTTTCGGTGGTGACACCCTTCGAGAAGTAGGAAACATCCTGCCGGTAGCCCCGAAAGCCGATGGCTCCCTCAACCCAGCGGGCGGGGAGGGGTTCTGCCTGCTCGGCTGCGAGGGCGGTCTCGACCGCCTCGCGGTAGGTATGACGGGGGAGGGGAATGAGATCCTCGATGCGGCGGTCTCGCGGGACCAGGTCTTCGCGGAGGCCATCGACCAGGGGGCGTGCGACATTTGCCGGGACCGAGGTGACGAAGCCAAGCCAGTAGGACGAGAGGCGCGGGGTCAGCACCGGCACGCGGAGCATGACGGGATGTTTCCCCACGACGTCGCCGAACTGGCGAAGAAGGTCGCCGTAGCGGAGGACTTCAGGCCCGGCGACATCGAAGGTTTCGCCTGTAGTCGCGGGGACTTCGAGGCTCTGGACAAGGGTGTCGAGGAGGTCGTCGAGAGCGATGGGAGATGTCTGAGATTGGACCCAGCGGGGGACCACCATGGCGGGGAGGTTGTTGACCAGGTCGCGGATGATTTCGAACCCGGCTGAGCCGGCGCCGACGATGATTCCTGCGCGAAATTCGGTGACGGGAACGGTGCCACGGCGGAGCTCGTCGCCAGTGGCAGCACGGGATGCGAGGTGACGGGAGACATTGCGGCGGGGGAGGAGGCCACCGAGATAGATGATGCGCTGGAGACCTTCCTGAGCCGCAGCCTCTGCGAAGTTGTGCGCGGCCGTGCGGTCGCGGCGGTCGAACCCGGCACCGCCACCCATGGAGTGGACCAGATAGTAGGCGGCATCGCAGTCACGGATGGCAGGCGCGATGGATTCGGGCTGGAGGAGGTCGACTTCGCGAATGGTGACATGCTCCCAGTCGCGGCCTTCGAGGACGTCACGGTGACGGGCACAGGCGACGACGTCGTGGCCCCGTTCTACGAGGCGGGGGACGAGGTGGCTGCCGATGTAGCCACTTGCTCCGATGACGGCGACACGCATATCAACATCGTGCACCGCGAGGGTATCGGAGGGGAAGGGTAAGGGCAGGTGTGCGGTGCTTAACTCGCGCGCAACGAAATTTTCGTTACGCTCCTTGAAACACTGGCGAGGGGTCGACGTGAACCCGGCGGAACGGATTGTGGCACGATTTGGTGGACAAAGTGCGCTGGCGCATGCGCTTGGGCGGCGTCAGAGCACGATCCAGCACTGGGTGCGGACAGGCCGCATCCCGGCACAGTGGCACCGGGTCTTGATGACGCTTGCCAGGGAACGAGGAATGGTCTTGGAAGCAAAGGAATTTACACAAGCACAGCGGAGTGAAGTGACGCCGCCCGAAGGTCGGCTTGGCGTGATGCTGGTGGGCCTTGGGGCCGTGGCATCGACGTTTATCGCCGGGGTGGAAGCGGAGCGAAAGGGCCTGGGGAGCCCTGTCGGGTCGCTGACGCAGATGGGGACGATCCGCCTGGGGAAGCGGACCGAAAACCGGTCACCGCTCGTCAAGGACTTTGTCCCGCTGGCGGAGATGGGTGACCTGGTGTTCGCGGCGTGGGACCCGATCGCGGATGACGCGTACGAGTCGGCGTTGAAGTGCGGGGTGCTGGACAAGCACGAGCACATTGAGCCACTGAAGAAGGAACTGCAGGCGATAAAGCCGATGCCGGCAGCCTTCGATTCGTATTACGTCCATCGTCTGCACGGCGAGAACACGAAGGAGACGCGTGACAAGCAGTCGCTCGTGGAGGGAATCCGGCAGGACATCCGCGACTTCAAGGCGCGGGAGAACCTTGAGCGGGTGGTGATGATCTGGTGTGCCTCCACGGAGATCTTCATGGAAGAGACGGAGGTGCACCGGAACCTGGAGAACTTCGAGGCGGGCCTGGAGACGAACGACGTGAACATCGCGCCGTCGATGCTGTACGCATACGCGGCACTGATGGAGAACGTGCCGTTCGCGAACGGCGCGCCGAACCT
Organism: Dehalococcoidia bacterium; assembly: GCA_007118095.1. Lineage (GTDB taxonomy): Bacteria > Chloroflexota > Dehalococcoidia > Tepidiformales > Tepidiformaceae > SLAK01. The sequence goes on along the minus strand of SKSF01000061.1, from coordinate 6,359 downwards.
GACGGCGGATGTCCCGGCACTGGTGAAGCTGGCGAACGACCGGAACGTGCCGATCTGCGGGAAGGACTTCAAGACGGGCCAGACGCTTTTGAAGACGGTGCTGGCTCCGATGCTGAAGGCGCGGATGCTGGGGCTGGAGGGCTGGTATTCGACAAACATCCTGGGGAACCGGGATGGCGAGGTGCTGGACGACGCGGAGAGCTTCAAGACGAAGGAACAGTCGAAGCTGGGCGTGCTGGGCACGATTCTGCAGCCGGAGCTGTACCCGGAGCTATACGGGAATATCTACCACAAGGTGGGGATCAACTATTACCCGCCGCGCGGGGACAACAAGGAAGGCTGGGACAACATCGATATCACCGGGTGGCTCGGCTACCCGATGCAGATCAAGGTGAACTTCCTGTGCCGGGACTCGATTCTTGCGGCGCCGCTGGTGCTGGACCTCGCGCTGTTCCTGGACCTTGCCCAGCGCGCGGGGCTGAAGGGCATCCAGGAGTGGCTGTCGTTCTATTTCAAGAGTCCGCAGCATGCGCCAGAGGTCTACGCGGAGCATGACCTGTTCATCCAGCAGACGAAGCTGAAGAACACGCTGCGCTACCTGATGGGTGAGGAACAGATCACGCACCTGGGCATGGAGTATTACGAGGAGGAGTAGCCCTTTTCCCGGTACGACGCAGCGGCGGGGCCACTATCGTGGCCCCGCCTTTTTTCGTGCTTGCAGGGAAGGCAGTCAGGCCGGGCCGCCAGCGGCAGCGGGCTGACCCTCGGACATCATGCGGTGGAGGTTGACCATGGCTGGTTCGGTATTCGTGGCAAGGCGCTGGACGGCGGCTTGCATGCGGGGGTCGGCCATGTGGTTGCGGGCTCCCGCAGACACATACATCCGTGCGCCCTCCACCCACTCGATGATGTCCGGTTCCTTCGCCCATTCGGCCTGAGCGCTGGTCATGATGAAGATGTTCGACATGTAGTCGGCGGCCGCATTTGGAAAGGGGTTCGGGGGACTGAGGCGGTTCTTGTCGGCATCGTCGTCCCGGGTGGCTTCGATATAGCCAAGGAGTGCGGCACTGAAGGGGAGAAACCCGGCCATTACCGGTTGCAGGGTGACCCGTCCCGGCTCGAATATTGGCCGTGCCGGGGCATCGCGCAGCGCGGCCGCGGTGCAGTCGATGTGTACGTGGCGGGGGTCGGTGGGAATCGTTCCTTGCTCGAGCTCAATGCGGTCGGCGCCGATATAGCGCACACGACCAAGGCGAACGACGTCTTCGACCTGGCGAAGGCTTTCGCGTTCCGCCTGGCTGAGAATCGGCCCCCGGAACATGGTGGGCTCGACGTCGGGGTCTAGGCGGTGGAGGTGGCCGCAGGCTTCAAGGCGCCGGAACAAGTCGTCAACGTTGCTGGCGCCGGCTGCAGCTTCGAGGCCGAGCGACAGCCATTCCATGACTGACGCCACCTGTTCGAGGGGCTGCAGAGAACCGCGGTCGAGGATCCACTGGTCCCTGGGCCGGACCCACCGGATCTTGCCGGGCGACACGCCCTGGTCGAGAAGCCAGTTGCACGTGTCCATTGCGGTTTTTCCGGAGCCGAGGATGGTGTAGCCGGTCGGGGCTTCGTCCAGGTTCACGAGGCGATTTGGCGAGACCAGGCGAGCGGCCGGGTCGACTGTAAACGCTGGCGTGTGTGTCGCCGGGACGGCGGTTTCGAGATACGTGGCATCGACGACTTTTCGGCGGACGTTTACCCGCGTTTCATCGCCAGCGAGACGAGATACGACGCGGTGGCCATCGGTACCTTCGCCGGTGTAGTCGGACATGTTCAGAAAGCGCACCTGGCCGGAAGGCAGGAATTGTTCATCCATCACGCGCTGGTAATAGTCGCAGATCTCGGCTGCGGTGGCGCGCTCGTAGTAGCCGGCATTGGGCCCGTGCTGGTCCACGGTGTCATTGCCGAGGGGACGAGAATTCACGCCATAGGTGCGTGAGGGTGTGTGCAAGCGGACGAAGGGATAGGCGTCGTTCCAATGACCGCCGGGGGCGTGGCGACGGTCAACCATCACAACACTGGCATCTGAGTGCGAAATGAGCTCGTCGGTAAACGCCATCCCGGCGGCGCCTGCTCCGATTATCAGATAGTCCGCCTCTATCCCGTCCATTTCTTTCCTCCAGGGATGGGTGGATAGGCGGGAAGGCTAGCAGGTGTGATCACGAGTGACAATAGCGGTGTTGGAGAATGTTTACGTGAGCTCCGGTGATAAGAAACACGGCGCAGCAAATGTCTGCCGGTGGCAAGACCGCCGGAATTGTGGCCACCATACGTTCCCGAGTATGCTGCGCGGTCTGCGGTTGCGAGCGGTATCGCTGGAGGGCATGGATGTCGATCCCGGGGAGGCGGGTCATTATCACGGGGAGCACGGGAAGCGGAAAGAGCAGGCTGGGAGCGGAACTTGCCGAGCGGCTCGGCGTGCCGTTCGTGGAGCTGGATGCACTGTTCTGGGAACCAGAGTGGACGCCCGCGGAGGATGAGCTCTTCCGGGAGCGAGTGTGCGCGGCAACGCGCGGGGACGCATGGGTGGTGACGGGTAACTACTTCGGCCGGACACGGGACCTGACCTGGCCGCGCGCAGAAACGGTCGTGTATCTCGACTTCCCGCTGGCACTGATCTGGTGGCGGGTGGTGCGGCGGTCGTGGCGGCGGTGGCGCTCGAAGGAGCTTTTGTGGGGGACGAACTATGAGCGGTTCTGGACGCACTTCACGGACCGGGAACGTTCGCTCCTAGTTTGGGCATGGACCACGCGCCGGACGCTCGCGACGCGATGGCTGTCGGTGACGACCGACCCCTCATATATGGGTACGCGGTTCGTCCGGCTACGCTCGCCGGGGGAGGCTTCGGCATGGCTGGATGCGGTGGCGCCGCGCGGTGGGGGAACACCGGGCACCAACGCCTGAACAAGAAACGGGGCCGCTTGCGCGGCCCCGCTGGTTCTTGCGCCCGGGAGGAGAAAGCTACTTGACCTTCTTGATCTCTTCGATGAGGGCGGGGATGACCTTTTTGTAGTCATCGATGATGGCGTACTTGGAGACCTTGACCATGTTGGAGTCGGGGTCTTTGTTGATGGAGACGATATTTTTGGAGCCGGCCATGCCCGCCATGTGCTGGGAGGCACCGCTGATGGCGACCGCCAGGTAGAGGTTCGGCGAGACCACCTTGCCGGTGAGGCCCACCTGCTGCGACGGGGGATACCAGCCAAGGTCGCAGGCGGCCCGGCTTGCACCCGTGGCGCCGTTCAGGAGACCGGCGAGCTCTTCGAGCGTGGTAAACGCGGAGGGGTCGCCGAGTCCACGGCCGCCGCTAACAACGACCGGGGCGTCTTCGAGGCGGACGCCGGATGCTTCAGCCTTCTCGGTGGAGAGGACTTCGATCTTCGTCTCGCCGGCGGCGTCGACGTTCTTGACTTCGCCACTGCGGCTGGTGTCCGGCTCGAGGGCGTCGAAGGACTTGCCTTTGACCGTGGCGACCTGGAGTTTCTCCTTCCAGGTGAGCTCGGCGCGGGCGTTACCGCCGTAGCAGCTCCGCGTGGCACGGAGGCGGCCGTCCTGGAGCTGGAGGTCGACGGTTTCCATGGATACAGCGGTCTTGTGATGGAACGCGAGCATGGGACCGAGGTCGCGGCCGATGTTGGTCTGTCCAAGGAGGACAATGTCGGCACCGGACTGCTCAATCGCAGCGTTCACTGGCGCCAGGTAGGGGTCGGCGAGGCCGATCTCCAGGCCCTGGGCGTTGCTGACATAGACGGTGTCGGCGCCGTGATGGATGAGGTCCTGGGCGTAGGCTTCGCCGGCGACGAAAGCGCTGACCGGGCCCGCCCCCCCATCGGAGAGCTTGCGTGCTGCGCCGAGGAGTTCATGGGAGATGGGCTGGAGTTCGCCATCGAAGACTTCTGCAACAACGAGAATTCCTGACATGGGCGCGTCCTTAAATGAGCTTGGCTTCGCGGAGCCTGGCGACGAGGGTTGCGGCTTTTTCCTCGGGGGATTCGCCTTCGATGATCTCCACGTTGCTTTCGATCTTGGGGATGTAGAGGGCCTCGAGCGGGAGGACACGGTTGCCCTCGCCGACTTCGTCGGGGCTGAGGCCGAGGTCGGACGCGCTCCAGACTTCGACGGTCTTCTTGGCGGCCATCATGATCTGGCGGAGCTGCGGGTAACGAGGCTCGCCAAACTCGTTGGAGACGGAGACCACTGCGGGGAGCGGGGCCTTGACGGTCTGGAAGCCGTCATCGAGCACGCGTTCGACCTTGACGGAGTCGCCGTCTTTCTCGATGGACTTGGCAACGGTGACCGCCGGGATGCCTAGCGCCTGGGCGACACCGATGGGCACGACACCCATGTCCCAGTCGGCGGCGGCGCGGCCCATGAGGATGAGGTCGTACTCGCCGATCTTGTCGATAGCCTTAGCGAGCGCGTTGGCGGTCTGAAAGTTGTCCTGGCCTTCGAAGGCATCGTCGTTGATGAGGACACCTTCGTCGCAGCCCATTGCGAGGGCATGCTTGATGGCGTCGCGGGCGCTATCGGGGCCGAGGCTGACGACGGTGACCTTCCCGCCGCCGGCGGCATCGCGGAGCTGGAGTGCAGCTTCGGTTGCCTGCGGGTCGTAGGGGTTGACCACGGGGGCCACGCCCTGCGCGGGGATGACTTTCTTGGCTTGTTCGTCGACCTTGAAGGAAGCGGCGGGGGTTTCCGGGTCCGGAATCTGCTTGACGCAAACGATGATGTTCACGCGGTCAACTGACCTCCTGCGTTCGGACCGGCACAGTGATGGCCGGAAGGATGGGTGGTGCGTTGCGGCACAACTTCGCGAAGGGATGTTAGCACGAGTCCTTTTGTGACGCGAGGCACGAAGTGAGGCGACTCATAGTGGCTGGCTATGCGGGGCGCAGCAGGTATTCGCGATAGACGATGGGTGCAGGGCGGTGAGATAGACTGGACGGGTGAGCGATGCGACGCGGGAGCTGGTGGTGCAGCGGCTAGGGCGGCGTGCCTATGGCGACGTGCATGCCCTGCAACGGGAGCTGCAGGCGGGGCGGAAGGATTCGGGGGAGGACCGGCTGCTCGTGGTCGAGCATGAGCCAGTGCTGACGCTGGGCCGTGCACACCCGGAGCCGAAGTTGCGGGTGGCAGCGCCGGCGGTCGAGGCGGCAGGAATTGCAGTGGTGCAGACGGAACGTGGCGGGGACATTACCTATCACGGACCAGGGCAGCTCGTGGCGTACCCGGTCATCGACCTGCGGACGTGGGGGGTGGGGGCGACAGACCTGGTGACGGGGTTAGAGGAGGCGGTGATCCGGGTGGTGGCCATGTGGGAGATCGAGGCGAGCCGGGACGCGCGAAATCGCGGGGTGTGGACGGGCGGCCGAAAAATCGCTTCGACGGGCATCAACGTGCGCCGGGGGGTGAGCATGCATGGTGTGGCACTGAATGTGGACCCGGACATGGGGCACTTCGAGCTGATTAACCCGTGTGGACTGGGGGATGTGGAGATGACGAGCATGACGCGGGAACTAGGGCAGCCGGTGGCGCTCGGCGAGGTGGAGGATGCGTTCGTGGAAATGTTCGCGGCTGTCTTTGGCTGCACGCTGCGTGAGGCAGCAGGCTGACCGTGGGAAATGCGGCTTTAAAATCGGAACCCATGGGTTCGGTTTTTGATGCGCTGGTGGATGCCTACCCGGCATGGTGGATAGATGCGCTCGGGGAGCACAACCACATCGGCGGGGAGGAGACGACGCGGTGGCTGCTCGAGCGTTCGGGGCTCGGGCAGGGGACGCTGATGCTCGATGCGGGTGCGTTCGTGGGCGCGGCGGCGCGGACAGCGGTGCTGGAGACGGGCACGGATGCGGTGGCGACGGATATTGGGCTGGACTTCCTGGCCGCCGGGCGTTCGATGGCCGGCGGCGATGGGGTGACGTGGATGCTGGCTGGAACGCAGAAGCTCCCGTTTGCCGAGGGGGCGTTCGACAGCTCGTGGTGCCTGGACAGCTATATTTCCCCCCGTGAGTTGACCCGGGTGACGCGGGACGACGGGACGATCTGCCTGTGCTGCGAAGTACCGGCGGACGGCCGGGGTGGTGTCGAGGCATTCATCGAAGAGTGGCAGGAGCTGGGGTGGGAACTCGCTGCGCACCGGCAGATGAGCATCGAAGCGACGCAGACGTGGCGGTGGGCGGAAATGGAGCTGGTGCGGCAGCGTCCGCACTTCCAAGCGCGATACGGGGAGCGGGGGTACCTCGCGCAGCTCGACATCGTGGCGGAACTGGTGCGGCTGTACGAATACGGCCAGCAGGGCCACGGGCTGTTCGTCTTCC
>SKSF01000092.1 GCA_007118095.1 Dehalococcoidia bacterium | reverse complement strand
CGCCCCGGAAGTCCTGGCACCAGCGGTTATATGCGCGGGAATACGCGTCCGCCAGTTTCGGGTCTTCCGAATCCCAGAGGATGCCGATGGTCGGGAACACGATGCCGCCCGCCATCCCCCAGTTGTCGAAGAGCTTGATGCGCTCCTCCGTGTCGAAGCTGGCCAGCGGCGCCGCGTCCAGGTACGTCCGGTAGGGCAACGTCGACCGGTGGTGCTCCACGCCACCAAGGCCCGCCAGCCCGCCGCTCATCACCACCTGCCGGTCGATGATGAGGTGCTCGTCCGCCGCCATGCGCTCCTTCATCTCGAGCGCCATCTCGGGCAGGTTCTCCTCGTCGTCGTCCCACTGGGGCGGCGGCAGGTCAGGCGCCTCGGCGCCGCTCGGCCCCATGCGGCGGATGCCGCGCCGCTGGCCATCACGCTGCGGCACACCCTGGGTGATGCGGATGGCGCGCGAGCGAAACTCCTCTTCCAGGTATTCGTCCCAGAGGTCCGGCGGCTCGAGCACGTGCGAGTCGCCATCGATGATGTAGAGCCCTTTGGTGCTGTGCCTCTTCGCAGCAGACTCGGCAGCCGTCATGATGTGTCCCTCGCGAACTGTCTCGGGATGCCGCCAGCCTAGCGCCCTGGAGCATTCCCCGGCAATCAGTCCGAATCCGCTTCGTTCGAGGGCCACCGGGCGAGCTCGGCCTTCCGCGGCCCGGGGACAGGCTCGCCCGGCCACCACTCGTCCATAAGCTCGGCGAGCTCATGCTGGTGCGGCCGCCCCCACCCGGGCGCGTAGCCGAACACCTCCGCGGCAGTTCGCGCTCCAAGCGTATCGTCGAGCACATCGATGTCGTGCGGGGTCAGGAACGCCGGGTGCGGGTACCCCGCCGCGAACGACACGTCGAGCAGGTCCTGCCGGAGCGCCGTGATGTAATTCGCGCAGCGCACAGCCTTGCTCCTCGGATCGAGTCCGCGCATGAGCCACCGGTTCTGCGTTGCCACGCCTGTCGGACACGCTCCCGTGTGACACCGCTGCGCCTGGATGCATCCAATTGCCATCATTGCCTCGCGGCCCACGTTCACCAGGTCGCACCCCAGGGCCATCGCGACGATGGCATTTTCCGGGAAGCCGAGCTTTCCACTGCCGATGAACACCAGGTCCTCGGCGATACCGCGCCGGGCAAACGCACTGTAGACACGGCTGAAACCCACCTTGAAGGGCAACGCCACATGGTCACTGAACACCAGCGGAGCGGCGCCGGTCCCGCCTTCCCCGCCGTCGATGGTGATGAAATCCACCCCGCCTTTGGACGCCACCATCGCATCCGCAAGTTCCTCCCAGAACTCGGATTCACCGACTGCGGACTTGATACCAACCGGCAGACCGGTCTCGTCCGCGATCTGCTCCACGAAGTCGAGCATGCTCTCCACATCGTGAAACTCGGGGTGAGCCGCCGGGCTCACCACATCGCGCCCCAGCGAGACACCGCGTATCGCCGCAATCTCTTTGGAAACTTTCGCAGCCGGTAGGACACCTCCGTGCCCGGGCTTCGCTCCCTGGCTGAGCTTCAGTTCGATAGCCCGCACCGGGTTCCCATCCACGAGCGCTCGAAGCCGGTCCCGGTCAAGCCCTCCCTGCTCGTTGCGCGCACTGAAGTAGCCGGTCCCCAGCTGGAGGATCAGATCGCCACCCCGCTGATGGTATGGCGACAGCCCTCCTTCACCGGTGTTCTGGAGACACCCGGCGATCTTCGCCCCCTCGTTCAGCGCCATCACCGCGTTACCGCTCAGCGAGCCAAAGCTCATGCCCGAGATGTTCACGACCGACCCTGGCCGGAACGCTTTTCGCCGGTTGCGCGGGCCGCCCAGCACCTTGGCGCATGGGACCCGGTAGGCAGCGTCGAAGGCAGGGTCTCCCCGGTGCGGCCCGGTCAGCGGAAACGCCGCGTGCCTGATGGTGATGTAGTTCGGCGCGTATTCGAGATCCTCGCTCGTCCCGAACCCGAAGTAGTTGTTCTCCCGCTTCGACGAGGCATAGATCCACCGGCGCTGGTCCCGGTTGAACGGCCGCTCCTCCGTGTTGCTCGTCACGATGTATTGCCGAAGCTCCGGGCCAACCGCCTCAAGCAGATAGCGGAAGTGCCCAACGATGGGAAAATTGCGGAGGATGGCGTGACGCTTCTGGATCAGGTCGTAGACCGTCAGCACCACGACCACTGCGGCAAGCCCGATCAGGACCCATAACCACCACGGCATACCTGCCACCTCCCCGGGGTGTGTCCAAGCGGAAGCCCGGAAGCTATCCTCAGCGTGCCTCCACCGCCGGTCTGTGCCTACGTTCGTTCGCCCCGGATCCGGGCGCAAAGTGGACCCGTCCAACATGCCCGGGCGCGAATTCGAACCTCACCTGCATCGCTATGGGAAAGCAGGCCGGCGAGTGAATGAAAACGGAGCACTGAACGCTTCGGGTGGGCGTCACGCCGCGCGGTGGGAGCGGCTGCCCTTCTGGGCACTAAAGCGGCCACGCATGAGCTTCGCCTCTTCCAGGTGCTCTTCCACTTCTTTGCGCGCTTCGGCGCGCTTGCGCGCCCGCCGCCCCAGGTGGTGCGCCGCGTCACCTACCAGCGCGAACACCATCAGCCCCACCAGCGACAGGCTCCACTCGATGATCGAAAGTGCCCCGCCAGCGAGAAATATTCCGCCGAACAGGAAGCAGGGGTTGCGCACAAACCAGGTCCAGAAGATGGCCATGCCCGGATAATCGGCAGGGTCGAGCGCTTTCATCAGCCCGCGATGGGCGGAAAACACCGCGCCACTCACTTCCGGGGAAGCCCCCGCCGCCATACGATTCCCTTCATGCCTGGTATCCGGCTCTGGTGGGCCGCTGCACGCCCCTTTTCGTTCACCGCGTCCGTCATCCCCGTGCTGGTCGGCACGTTGCTTGCCGCCTATCACGGCGACTTCACGTGGTGGATCGGCCTGCTCGCGCTCTTCGGCTCCGTCGCCATCCACGCCGGGACCAACTTCGTCAACGACTACTTCGACGACCGAAAGGGGGCCGACAGCGTCGAATCGCTCGGCCCCGCTGGCTTCATCCAGCGCGGCATCCTGCGGCCCAACCAGGTGCTCGCCGCCGGGATTGTCTGCTTCACCGCCGGCTCGGTCATAGGGCTCGTACTTGTCTGGGCAACCAGCATCGAACTCCTCTGGCTCGGCCTCGCTGCCGTGCTCGCCGGGTTCCTGTATACGGGCTGGCCGTTGCACCTGGCCTACCTGGCCCTGGGCGAACTCACCGTGTTCATCTTCATGGGCCCCGTCATGGTCATGGGCGCGTATTTCGTCCAAACGGAGACCTGGGCGCTCGACGCCTTTCTCGCGTCGCTCCCCATCGCCTTCCTCGTCACCGCCATCCTCCACGCCAACAATATCCGCGATATCGAAAGCGACCGGCAGGTCGGCAAACGCACGCTCGCGACGCTCATCGGGCGCGAAAAAGCCAACTGGGAGATGTACGGGCTGCTCGCCGGCGCCTACCTCATGCTGGTGCTCGCCGTCGCGCTCGGCGCGCTCCCCTGGCCCGCGCTGATCGCGCTCATCACCATCCCCGCGGCCATCCCCATCGCGCGCATCTGCGCTGCCGGCGGCGACCCGCGCAAGCTCAACATGGCGCTCGTGCGCTCTGCGCAGCTCCATATGCGCTTCGGGCTCGTCCTGTCGGTCGGGCTCGGCATCGCCGTCGCCCTCGACGCGCTGTAGCTAATCCGCCTTCCGGCAGGCCAGGGCCCAGGTGCGGTGCAGCACGGCCAGCGGGTCGTCCGGGAAGCGCGGCGTGAGCAGGGCGGCAAGGTCGCGGTCGAAGGCTTCGACGGCGGCTGGGGCCAGGCTGGCGGCGACGCCCGCGCTCGCGCGGATTCGCCCGCGCCATGCTTCGTGCGAGTAGGGCACGTCGAGGTCGAAGGAGAAGGTTTCGAGGTCACGGAATCCGGCGACCGCCGCGTCTTCGAGCCACCGCGCGTGGATGCCATTGCCACCCCCGAGCTTCCAGTCCGGGTTGTGCTGGCGGATGAGCTCCTCGGTGGCCTGCACGACGTTGCCCGGCAGTGGGATCCAGTCGAAATGGGCGATCACCAGCCACCCGCCCGGTTTGAGCAGCCGCATCACCTCGCTGGCGGCGCGGGGCCGGTCGAACCAGTGCCAGCACTGCCCGGCGGTGATGACATCGAACGAGCCTCCGGGCAGGCCAGTCTCTTCAGCCGTCGCGACCACGTAGGTGATGGACACCTCCGCCTGGCGGTCGAGCTCCCGGGCCTGTTCGAGAAGCGGTTCTGACGGGTCGAGCCCCGTGACCTCCGCGCCGCCGAGCGCAAGACCACGCGCCACGGTGCCCGTGCCTGTGCCAAGGTCGAGCACCCGCTGGCCCGCCACACCGGTGCCACGGCTTCGCAGCTCGTCGAAGAAGCGCGGAGGGAAGCCCGCGCGATGTTTGGCATAGTCGCCAGCGGTCCTGCCGAAGTCGGGAGCAGTCATGAGCGAAGGATACACTGGCGGCCGGCGCTATTGCCCAATCCGCCCCCGGATCGCCGTTGACGCGGCGAATCGTTCAGGCGGCGTCGAGCTCCGCAATCCGTCCGATGCCGTAGCCGACAAGGTACACGTAGCAGCGGAACAGTGCGGGGAATTCGTCCACAGTCGCAACGACCTGGCATTTGCCATCGCGGAGCGACCGCCCAAGATAGACCTCTATCTCTCCGATGGCGGGCTCCACGGCGGACGCAATCGCTGGTAGCCGCGCAAGTGATTCAGTAAACGCGAGCGATTCGACCCCCCGCACCTGGTGCGAGGCTTCCTCGATACGCAGCAGCCGGTTGTCCTCGAACTCGTCACTGTAGCCCTCGACAGGAGCCCCATCGTAGATGGAGGCAAAGTCCGTCGCAGGTGAATACGCGAACGTAAGTTCGCGTAAGGCTCCAGCGCCAAATCGCGGTGCAATGCGTTGTTCAGGTACCACGACGGTAGAGTACCGCATCTCCATGCCGGACGCGCCGCGTGCGAAAGGCGGTGACCACTTCCCCGCTAGCGCCTCCGGGGGTATTCATGTAGCGGACAACACCCTTCTGCCAGAGATCGCTGCGATCCGACATCCCGTAGAACGACACGTGAACCGCTATGTCACGGTCTTGTGCGACAAGGAAAGGAGCCCGGACGGCACGAATCACT
>SKSF01000135.1 GCA_007118095.1 Dehalococcoidia bacterium | reverse complement strand
CTACGTCCGCTTCGCGAAGTGGTGGTCCACCTTCCTGCGAGGCAAGCCGCTGGGCGCTTTCGGCATTGTCGTCATCATCATCATGGTCATCTGCGCTGTGTTCGCGGACGTGCTGGGCCGTTACGGCACCGGCGAGACCTTCCGCCAGGAGAACCCCGCGTTCGACGAAGAGCTTTACCAGCAATCCCTCACCGACCCTTCCATTCGCCTCGAGCACCCGCCCGAAACCTTTGAGCGGGGCGACCTCCTCAAGGCGAACGCGTCGCCCGATAGCGAGAACTGGCTCGGCACCGATGACCGTGGCCGCGACCTCTACACGCGCATCATCTACGGGGCGCAGGTGTCCCTTTACGTTGGCATCGGCGCCTCGCTGCTCGCTGTCGTCGTTGGCACCACCTTCGGGGTCATCAGCGCTTACTTCGGCGGCAAAGTCGATATCGTCATGCAGCGCTTTGTCGATGCATTGCAGGCGTTCCCCGCGCTCATCCTGCTGCTGCTAATCATCCAGGTACTGGAACGTCCTACTATCCACTTCATCGTGCTTGCGTTAGGCATCGTCGGGCTTGCCCCCGTTATTCGCATTGTCCGAAGTGCCGTTCTCTCCGAACGCGAAAACGTCTACGTGCTCGCGGCCACCACCATTGGAGCCTCCGAGGCGCGGATTATGGCGCGGCACATCCTGCCCAATATCGTTGCGCCCATCATCGTCATCTTCAGCGCCTCGATCAGCGTGTACATCCTCGCCGAGGCCAGCCTTTCTTTCCTTGGCTTCGGTGACCCAACCGTCATCTCCTGGGGCCGGATGGTCGACCAGGGCCGGGAGCAAGGGACCGCCGCTCTCCATTACGCCCTGTTCTCCGGGCTTGCGATCACCTTTTCCGTGCTTGGCTTCAGCCTCTTCGGCGACGCCCTGCGCGACGCACTCGACCCGCGCCTCCGTGGCGGTGGGGGCCGCACCGGCTTCTAATCCCGGTGCCCACTGCCAGCCTCCAGGCGGCGGCCGTCCAATCGGACGGCCGCCTCGCTTTGTGATGGGTAGGACGGCCCGGCACCAGTAATGAACACACCGGCACACCTTTTAACCGGACGGTTACGCTGGCAGCTTTCTGCACCAGGCCAGGCGCCATAACGCAGCCCGCACCGTACGCGTTTCGTGACTGACACGCAGGTCACACGATACTGACGTTTGGGTCACCGTGCCTCAATTCCATTGTGGGGATATTGACTTCCGATAGGCCGTGCGTATACTCACGCTAGTCGACGGGGGGAATGCAAACCATCGGCATTCAGCGTAGAAAGCCGCCGGCAGAGGGGAGCGACTCATCATGCGGAACAGGGAAAACTATTGGACGCGTCGCATAGCGTCGGGAAGAGTCTCCCGGCGCCGGTTCATGAGCGGCACTGCTGGGATTGGCACCGGGGCCGCGGGGCTCGCGCTGGTCGGGTGTGGTAACGACGACGATGATAACGGCGCCGCCGCGTCAACACCCGATGACCCTAACGGAAATGGCAATGGCGAGCCCGAACCCACACCCGCCAACGGCAATGGCAACGGTCAGCCCCAGCAGGGCGGCATCCAGCGTCTCAGCTCAGCTGACGCAACCTATGACACCTTCGACGCCGACCGTAGCCGCTTCACGCCCTTCGCGGCCATGCTGGGCCGTAGCCATCTCGGCATCGTCCACTACCGGACCTTCGAAGATGGCGGCGAACTCGAAGGCGGCATGGCCGAGGACTGGGAGATCCCGGACGAGACGACGGTTACCCTCCGCCTGCGCCCGGGGGTCCAGTGGCACAACAAGCCCCCGCTGGATGGCCGCGCGACGACGGTCGAAGACATGCAGTTCTTCATCGAGCGCAACCGCGACGGCACGCTGCTCGATGGCACCGAGGACTCCAGCTTCTGGCGCCAGGCACAGTACGCGACCGTGGAGTCGGTTGATGTCACTGACGAAGAGACCCTGACGGTCACCTTCAGCCAGCCCAACCCCTTCTTCCTCGGCACCCTCGCTGGCTCGTACGCCAAGGTCCAGGCGCCCGAGATCATCGAAGAATACGAAGGCCAATTCCGTGACCTGCCGGTGGAAGCTATGGTCGGCGCGGGCGCCTTCATGCTCGAATCCTTCGACCCCGAAGGCCGCGCCGAGTGGGTCCGCAACCCCGACTTTTACGAAGACGTGAACTTTGACGGAATCGAACTGGTCCCGCTCTTCGCCGACACTGCGGCGCGCCAGTCAGCCTTCCTTCAGAAGGACATCGACGCCCTCGGTGGCATCGATATGGACCAGCTCAACCAGCACCTCGAAGACTACGAAGGGGAGATGTACAACACTCCCAGCTTTTCCGCGAACCCGGTCGCCGGGACCTACTATGGTGGCGCGCCGCCGTGGAACGATGAACGGCTTATTGGAGCGATCTTCCGCACCATTGACCGGCGCCTGCTTCTCGAACAGCTCGTCCAGGGCAGTGGCGCCATCTCCGGGAACATCCCGCCGACACAGGTGGGCTGGGGCATCCCCGATAGCGAGCTCATCACATTACCCGGGTACCTCGAAGACCGTGACGAAGAGCTCGCGGAAGCCCGTGCTATGTGGGATGCCGCTGACGGTGAATCACTCGGCGAGATCATTGTCGACATCCCTGATATTTTCGAGGGCCTCTACGGCGGCGTCTCTGAGATCATCACGGGTATGCTGCACGAAAATCTTGGCAACGAGTTCACCGCCGATGTCGTCACCTATACGACCATCAACGGCAAGATCCCGGACCAGGCCTACGGCAACGGCAACAACAACATCTGGTACGGCTGGATCAGCGACGTTCAAAGCCTTGAGCCGACGCTGAGCATCTGGCAGACCTATAACTCGGAGGCGCCCGGCTTCTTCCAGTTTGGTGTTGAGATCCCCGAGCTCGACGAACTCACCAACGATGCGATGGTCGAGTTCGACCTCGAACGCCGCATGGAAATGTCACAGGACATGGAGCGGCTGCTGCTCGAACACTGGGGTGCCGGGATCCCCTACAACTTCCTGCAGATCAATAATACCCTCCGGTGGAACTACTACCACCTTCGGGAGGAGCCGCCCTTCCCCAACACCCACAACCACTACCGCGACCACTGGTTCAACCAGGACGATCCCACCTGGGAGGGCCGGCGTTCATAGGGTGACGCCACCAGCCTGGCAGCCTCGCCGGTATCGTCGAGGCTGCCAGGGCCACGCGGAGTCATATGTTGTGGAGCGGTAGGTAGATGCGGAACTACGCAATCAGGCGCGCCCTGATCAACATCCCTGTGATCTGGTTTGTGATCACACTGGTCTTCCTGGCGACGAACGCATTGCCAGGTGACTTCGTGGCGGAAACCATCGCGGCCTCGAACCCCATCGGCGCCGAAGACCCCGAAGCACAGGAACGATTCCGCGAGCAGGTGCGCGAAGAGCTCGGGCTCCACCGTCCCGTGCACGAACGGTACGCCGTGTACATGGCCGACCTCGCCCGCGGCGAATTCGGGACATCGTTCCAGACACGCCGTCCCACGATAGATATGTTCCGCGACGGTCTCGCGCCGACGGCACAGCTGGGGATCATGACCTTCATCGTCCTGGTGATGGTGAGCATCCCTATTGGCGTCATCTCAGCGATCCGCCAGGACACCATCATCGACTATGTGCTTCGCGTCATTGCGATCACCGCCCTCGCCGCGCCGAACTTCTGGGTTGCCACGATCGTGCTGCTCTATGTGGTGCAGTGGGGCTTGTGGGACGTGCAACTCACGCGGTCGCCGTTGCTATGGGAAGACCCGTGGGCAAGCTTCAAGCTCTTCATCATCCCCGCGGTCGTCGGCGGCTTCGCGGCGGGCGCCCAGGTGATGCGCTTGTTGCGGTCACAGATGCTCGAAGTCCTGCGCCAGGATTACATCCGGACCGCGTGGTCGAAGGGGATGCGTGAACGCACCATCATCATGCGCCACGCGCTCAAGAACGCGTTCATCCCCGTCCTCACGATTTTCGGGCTCACCCTGGCTACGCTGATCGCGGGCAACGTGGTGTTCGAATACATCTTCAACATCAACGGCATCGGCAACCGGATGATCACGGCCATCCGAGCGCGTGACGTGCCGGTGTTGCAGACCTTCATCCTCATCATCGCGACGTTCGTGGTGTTCGTGAACCTCGCGGTTGACCTGCTCTACGGGGCGCTCGACCCCCGCATTCGATTCTCGTAACACCGGAGGCCGGCGTGGCACAGGACGCACAGGAACAGCCAGGCTCGGGAACTGGCACGCTGACCTTTGAAGGGCCGGCTTCGCGCCCCTTCTACATACGCACGCTCAAGTGGTGGTCCTCCTTCCTCCGCCGCAAGCCCCTGGGTGCCTTTGGCATCGTCGTCATCCTCATCATGGTCATCTGTGCCCTTTTCGCGGATGTCCTGGGCAGGTACCCAACCGGACAGTCATTCCGCCAGGAGAACCCGGCGTTCGACGAAGAGCTCTACCAGCAATCCCTCACCGACCCGATGATCCGCCTCCAGCATCCGCCCGAGACGTTCGAGCGTGGCTCCGTCCTGAAAGCCAATGCCTCCCCCGACAGCGAGAACTGGCTTGGCACCGACCATCGTGGCCGCGACCTTTACACCCGCATCATCTACGGGGCGCAGGTGTCGCTTTACGTGGGCATAGGTGCATCGCTGCTGGCCGTCGTGGTCGGGACTACGCTGGGGGTCATCAGTGCGTACTTCGGCGGCAAAGTCGATATCGTCATGCAGCGCTTTGTCGACGCATTGCAGGCGTTCCCGGCGCTCATCCTGCTCCTGTTGATCATCCAGGTGCTCGAACGCCCGACTATCCACTTCATCGTCCTCGCGCTAGGTATCGTCGGGCTCGCGCCGGTCATCCGGATTGTCCGGAGCGCTGTGCTCTCCCAGCGCGAAAACGTCTATGTCCTCGCCGCGACCACCATCGGCGCCTCCGAAACGCGCATCATGGCGCGGCACATTTTGCCGAACATCTTTGCGCCCATCATCGTCATCTTCAGCGCCTCGATCAGCGTGTACATCCTCGCCGAAGCCGGGCTTTCGTTCTTGGGCTTCGGCGACCCCACCGTTATCTCGTGGGGCCGGATGGTCGACCAGGGCCGTCAACAGGGGACCGCTGCGCCGCTCTTTGCGCTGTTTTCCGGCCTCGCGATCACGTTCTCCGTGCTCGGCTTCAGCCTCTT
>SKSF01000025.1 GCA_007118095.1 Dehalococcoidia bacterium | reverse complement strand
GGGAAGGAGCGGGCTCACCATGGAGATGCCCATGGTTCCGATAAACACCGAGGCAAACAGGATGATGAAGGCCCGCAAATGCATGCGCCGATAGCCTAGCACCTGTCGTTCGTGTGAGCCTTACGATCTCGTGTTCCGGACGTGCATGCGGGTTTACTGGCTGAATGATCCCGGCCCTCCCGGGACACCTCCAATCTGGTACGCTCGGCGCAGGCATAAAGCAGTTCGATTGGAGGTATGGTATGAAGCTCGGGCTTTTTGCGATGCCGTCCCATCCGCCGGAGCGGAGCCTTTGGGATAGCACGCAGTGGGACCTCGACATGATCCAGTGGGCCGATGAGATGGGTTTCGACGAAGCCTGGATCGGCGAGCACTTCACGGCGCCGTGGGAGCCCATCCCGGCGCCGGACATCCTTATCGCCCAGGCGTTGCAGCGCACGAAGCAGATCAAGCTGGCGCCCGGCGCGCATCTCCTCCCGTACCATCACCCGGCGGAACTTGCCGCGCGCGTCGCGTACCTGGACCACCTGGCACAGGGCCGGTTCATGTTCGGCGTCGGTGCGTCTGGCCTTCCGAGCGACTGGGAGATGTTCGGGGTGGACGGCACGACCGGCCAGACTCGAGACATGACGCGCGAGTCCCTGGAGATCATCCTCAAGCTCTGGACCGAGGACGCCCCGTGGCAGTACGAGGGCAAGTATTGGACGGTGAACAAGGGCGAGGGGATGTTCGGCATGTTGAAGCCGCACATCTACCCGTACCAGAAGCCGCATCCGCCGATCGGGATCGCCGGCCTGAGCCCGGGTTCGGAGACGCTCAAGCTGGCGGGCGAGAAGGGCTACATCCCGCTGAGCCTCAACCTGAGCCCTGAATACCTTGCGGGGCACTGGGCGTCGGTCGAGGAAGGCGCCGAGCGTGCCGGCCGCACGGCCGACCGGAACGAATGGCGGCTCAACCGGGAGATCTTCGTCGCCGAAACGGACGAGGAAGCTATCCGGTGGTCGGCGGGCTCGGCGATGGGGCGCATGATGCGCGAGTACTTCATCCCGCTCTTCGGCGAGTTTGGCCTGCTTGACCTGTTCAAGCACGACCTAAGCGTGGCTGATTCGGACGTCACGCCGGAGTACCTGGCGAAGACGAGCTGGGTTGTCGGCTCGGTCGACACCGTCGTGGAGAAGCTTGAAGCGATGTACGAGAGTTCAGGCGGCTTTGGCGGCCTCCTGCTGTTCAGCTTCGACTACTCGGAAGAGCCGGGCCCGTGGAAGGAATCGATGCGGCTCCTGTCGCAGGAGGTGATGCCGAAGTTCCGGCAGCGCATCGAAGGAAAGCAGAAGGCTGTCCCGGCGTAGGCATTCGTTTGGCCGAACAAAAAGGGGTGCGTTCCAGCCGGAGCGCACCCCTTTTTCCTGGGCCGTCCGTTGGCGTGCGGTCACTCGAGGCCGTCGAGGAACTCGCGGATGAAGCGGTCGAGCTGTGCCCATTCGATGAGGAAGGAATCGTGGCCGTGTGGGGAGCGGATCTCGCGGTAGCTCACCTGGTTGCGGTTCCGGCGGAGCAGGCTGACGATTTCGCGCTGCTGGTGGGTGGGGTAGAGCACGTCGGAGTCGATGCCGATTACGAGTGCCGGTCCCTGGAAAGGCTGGAGGGCGCGGCGGGCGGTCCCGCGCCCGGCGGCAACGTTGAAATCGTCCATGGCATGTGTGATGTGGATATACGAGTTGGCGTCGAACCGCTGGATGAACTTGTCGCCCTGGTAGTGGAGGTAGGACTCCACTTCGTAGGTCCCGAAACCGTCGTCACCCCGGGCCCGGATGCCGCGGCCGAATCGCGCGTCAAAGGATGGCTCGGCGCGGTAGCTCAGCATGGCAATCATGCGAGCGAGCGCCAGGCCGGTGTTGGGCCGTGTGCCCTGGCGGAGGTAGTCGCCGTTGTGCCAGTCGCGGTCGGCGCGGATGGCCTGGCGTGCCGTTTCGTTGAACCCGATGGCCCATGCGGAATGTGCGAGTGAGCAGGCGATGGGCATGATGGAGCGGACCTGGTCGGGCGCCTGGGCGGCCCACTCCAGTACCTGGAGGCCACCAAGGGAGCCGCCGGTCACTGAAACGATGGACTGGACGCCCAGGTCGTCGAAGAGGCGGCGCTGCACGGTGACCATGTCCTGGACGCTGATACGCGGGAAGTCTGGTCCGTAGGCTTCGCCGGTGTCCGGGTTGATGGACGATGGTCCGGTTGTGCCGTAGCAACTGCCGAGGATGTTCGCGCAGAACACCGCATAGCGGTTCGTATCCAGTGCCGCGCCGGGGCCGATGAGCGGGTCCCACCAGCCGGCTTCCCCGGCTGCGCGGGCGCTCCCGGTGAGGGCGTGGCAGAGGACGATGGCGTTGTCGCCGGCTGGCGACAGCCGGCCGTATTGCTCGAAGGCGACTTCGATCTCGGGCAGCCTGTCGCCGCCGCTGAGGCGGAGCGGCCCGATCGTGTGCCGGTGGGTTTGGCTCTGAATGTTGGGCATATGAGACCTCCTGTCCGCGGCCAGCGGCGCCGGGGCGCCGCCGGCTGAACAGGTGGACTACATGGTTGCCTTGAGGGCCTGGTCGAAGTCCTCTTTGATGTCGTCGATGTGTTCGATGCCCACCGAGACGCGGACCAGGTCGGGCGTGACGCCGGAACTCACCTGTTCCTCCTCGGTGAGCTGCTGATGCGTGGTCGAAGCGGGGTGGATGACGAGCGTCTTGGCGTCGCCAACGTTCGCCAGCAGGCTCGCGAGCTGGACGTTGTCGATGAACTTGCGGCCTGCTTCGTGCCCGCCCTTGACGCCGAAGTTGAGGATGGAGCCGAACATGCCGGGCCGCAGGTACTTCTTTGCCATCTCGTGGTAGGGATGGTCGGGCAGGCCGGGGAAGTTGACCCATTCGACGGCGGGATGCTGTTGGAGCCACTTCGCGAGTTCCATGGCGTTGCTGTCGTGGCGTTCGATGCGGAGGGAGAGGGTTTCGAGTCCGATGAGGTTGAGGAAGGAGTTCATGGGCGCCTGGCTCATGCCCAGGTCGCGGAGGCCTTCGACGCGTGCCTTGATGATGAACGCGACGTTGCCCATGCCGGGGAAGTCGCCGAAGACCTCCCAGAACTTCAGCCCGTGGTAACCGGGCGAGGGTTCGGTGAAGAGCGGGTGCTTGCCGTTGCCCCAGTTGAACTTGCCGCCGTCGATGACCACGCCGCCGATGGAGAGGCCATGGCCGCCGATCCACTTGGTGGTCGAGTTGACCACGATGTCGGCGCCGTGGTCGAGCGGGCGAACCCGGTAACCGCCGGCGCCGAAGGTGTTGTCGACGATGAGCGGGATGCCGTTGTCGTGGGCGACTTTTGCCAGGGCTTCGAAGTCGGGGACGTTGAGGCGCGGGTTGCCGAAGGATTCGACGTAGAGCGCCTTGGTCTTGTCGTCGATGAGGCTGGCGAACTCCTGCGGGTCGTCGCTGTCGACGAACTTCACGTCGATGCCGAGCCGGGGAAAGCTGACTTTGAACTGGTTGTAGGTGCCGCCATACAGGAGGGGTGTGGAGACGATGTTGTCTCCTGCCTCGCAGATGGTGGTGATCGCGAGGAGCTGGGCGGACTGGCCGGACGAGGTCACGAGCGCGCCGGAGCCGCCTTCGAGCGCGGCGAGCCGCTGTTCGACGACGTCGTTGGTGGGGTTCATGATGCGGGAATAGATGTTCCCGAACTCTTGCAGGGCGAAGAGGCGCGCGCCGTGGTCCGCGTCCTGGAAGTTGTAGGACGTGGTCTGGTAGATCGGGACGGCGCGGGCGCCGGTTGCGGGGTCGGGCTGCTGTCCTGCGTGGACCTGGAGTGTCTCGAATCGATGGGGCATGGATTTCTCCGAGTACGTGTTAAACGGGGCGGGGCACAATCCGCGATATTTTCCGGATAGTTGACGCCGCTGGTCAAGAATCTACCACGTGCGGCGGTGCGGGGCTCAGTAGCCCGGGGGCGGCTCGAATGCGCGCCACTTCTGTTCCAGCAGCCGCGCGAAGTGCAATGTTGTCCGATCCTCAAGGTACGGGCCGATGGCCTGGAGGCCCAGCGGGAGGCCCGAGCTGTTGAGTCCGCCGGGGAACGCCGTGGAGGGCAAGCCCGTGTAGATGGCCCACATGGGGTAGACGATGTTCAGGTAGTACCAGGTGGACTGCCCGTCGATGGTGAGCCGGCGGGTGTGGAACGCGGAGTCGTCGTGGGGGAAGGCGGCGTCGAGCGCCATGGGTGCGATGAGCACGTCCCAGTCTTCGAAGAAGCGCTTCCAGGTGTGGCGGGCGCGCTCGCGCCTGTCGAGCAGGGCCAGGTAGTCTGTCGCATCGATCACGTACCCGTCGGCCTGGGCGTCTTCGACCGGGTCACCGGAGGCGCGAAGCAAGGCGGCCCGCTTTTCGCGTTCGTCGCGTGACCAGCCGCGTGTGACCTGGACGTTCAGCAGCCGGACATAATCGTAGAAGTAGGTTTCCGGTTCGACGTCCGGGAAGGCCTGTTCGACGTGCGCCCCCCGTGCGGAGAGGAAGGATGCGAGTTCGTCCACGCGGGCCGCCATTTCGGACGACGGCGAGACGAAGGAAAGCGGGGGCAGGACCGCAACGCGGAAGTCGCTTAGCTCGCGGCGCCGGGTGGGCGGGAGCTGGAGGGTCCAGCCCGTTTCTTCGCCGAGGTCGGGCCCGGCGATGATGTCCATGCCGAGCTCGAGGTCGTCGACCGAGCGTGCGAGCGGTCCCTGGACGCCCATGAGGCGCCCGGGGTTGGGCATCTCCTGGTGCGGGAAGGCGCCTGACCGTGGCACGGCCGTTTCGGATGGGCGGTGGCCATAGACGCCGCAGTATGCAGCCGGGACGCGGATGGAGCCGCCGATGTCGCTGCCGATTTCGAAAGGTGTGAGGCCGGCCGCGAGCGCGGCGCCACCGCCGCCGGTACTGCCGCCTGGCGAACGCCCCCGGTCCCACGGGTTGTTCGTGCGGCCGTAGACGGGGCTGTCCGATTGCCAGTCACCGAGCGCCAGGGGGATGTTCGTCTTGCCGAGCAGCGCCGCCCCCTCTGCAAAGAGCGAGGCGGCCACCCGGCTGTCGTGCGAGGGCTGGTAGTCCTTCATGGCGGGTATTCCCGCGGTCGCGGGGGTGCCGACCACGTGGGTGGACTCTTTCAGCGTGATGGGCAGGCCGAGCATTGGCCCGCGCTGTCCGCCAGCGCG
>SKSF01000062.1 GCA_007118095.1 Dehalococcoidia bacterium | reverse complement strand
GTGAGCGCAAGCAGGAGCGCGGCGACGATGACAAGCGCGGCGGGTACAGCGACCCGCCACCGGGTAGCAGCGGAGTGAATGACAGCAGACACAGGTAACCAGCCCTCCCCTTCGGGGGTTCATGGAGGTCGTGACCTGCTGGCGGGGTGGGGGCGCAGGCGAGTGGACACCGGGGATGATACTGGTTACCTGTACGTAGCAGAAGGTCACGTGGATGCTACGAAAACATCTGGACGTGACGATTTGGT
Organism: Dehalococcoidia bacterium; assembly: GCA_007118095.1. GTDB lineage: Bacteria > Chloroflexota > Dehalococcoidia > Tepidiformales > Tepidiformaceae > SLAK01. Next base: position 4,986 of record SKSF01000062.1, on the reverse strand, counting down.
ATCCGCATCATGGCAGCGGGCGCTGGCGCCCTTCATCTGCGCCCCTTACTGGAAGCGCGCCACCAGCGCGAGCACGTCGCGCACATACTGTTTGGTTTCGGGCATCGCACCGTATGTTTCGACCGAGTGCCAGCCCTGGTAATAGGCGGCCAGCGTCTGCCAGGCGTCGGCGCCCGTGCGCTCGTAGTGGTAGGCCAGGTAGGCAGCGCCAAGGCGGATGTTGTCGCGCGTGTCCGTGCGCCAGTCGCCCGTACCATCGACCAGCGTCTCGCCGACCCATTCGGCCGTCGTGGGCATCACCTGCATGACGCCGATAGCACCCGCCGAGCTCTTCGCATTTTCGACCCAGCGGCTTTCGTGCCAGGCCACAGCCAGCAACAACCCGCGCGGCAGGTCATGCTCCCGCTCGGCCTCGCGCAGCTCTTCGCCAATGGCGGGGTAGTCGAGGGCGTCGACCGGCGGTTCGGCGGGCTGGACGGGGACGGTGAGCCGGGCGCCCACGGAGAGACTTCCCGGGTCGGCGATGTCGTTGATCGCCATGAGCACGTCGACGGGGACATCGAAGGTGGAAGCAATCGCGCCAAGGGTGTCGTGCGGCTGGACCGTGTACTCGAAAAACGGCGGCGGCTGCACCGAGGCCGTGAGCGAGCGATGCACCTCGAGCCACGCAGGCGCCTGCGTGGGCGCCGGAGTTGCAGTGGCAGGGTCTGATAGGGCACCGGTCCGGGTCAGTTCCATCCCCGGTGCGCCTGCGTCTCCGTGGTCCGAAGTGAAAATGACGAACAACAGGGGCACAGTGAGCGCCGCTGCGGAGACGCCGGAGAGAACGATCCGCATGAATCCCTTCTTCCAGCGTACGGCCCTTCCGGGCCCGTGCGTGATTCCACACTACCTTGCCCTGCGTTACACCGGCATCTCAGGTTTTGTGAAGAATGCGACACGCCTCGGCGCGCTTTTGTCGAACTCTTTGGTAACAATCAATGTTCGCGAGTAGGCTGACGGGCCACCAACTCCTCATGGAGGCGTACCCATGCCCATCCGTTTCCGCCGTTCGATGAAGCTCGGCCCGGGGTTCCGGTTCAACCTGGCGAAGAAGAGCGCGGGCCTCAGCTTTGGCACCCGGGGCATGCGTTACAGCCTCAACTCCGGCGGCCGCTCGTGGCGGTCGATGGGCATCCCGGGCACCGGGCTTTCGCACGTGAGCGTCGGGAGCGTTGGCGGCGGCAAGGGCCGTGGCAAAGGCGGCGGCCGGTCCGGTTCGCGCCGCGCGACGGACGAGGAGACGCCGCCACAAATCACCGAAGACGAGGTCGGCAAGATTATCCCGGGGGCCGGGTTCTTCTCATCCGGCGCCGAGCGGTCGTACCGCGACGGCGTGGTCGCGTTCGTCTGCGGGGAACTGGAGAAAGCGGAAGAAGCGTTTGCGAAGGCGGCGGAGGAGGACCGAAACAGCTCGGCCGACCTCTTCCATGCACTCTGCCTGGTGCAGCTCAGCCGGACCGGGGAAGCAATCGCGCCGCTCGAACGACTGCTCGAATCAGAGGTCGAGCTCCCCGACAAGTGGCTCGAAAAGTACGGGGAACCGCTCACGCTGAGCCTGCGGATGAGCATCGCCCCCGGCGTGGCCGTCGAAGCCCCCTTCGACGAGACCGGCGCGGCGCTGATGCTCGCGCAGCTCTACCAGTCCGCCGGGCGAGTCGAAGAAGGGATCGACCTCCTGGAAGGCCTGGGCGAGGCCGGCGTCGAAGAGCACGTGATGGGCCTGGCGCTCGCCGACCTCCACGTGGAGCGGGAAGAATGGGACGAGGTGCTCGACCTGAGCGAAGACATCCAGAACGAGGACGACGCGACGGCCGCACTCCTTGCCTGCCGGGGCCGCGCGCTGCTCGAAAAGGGCATCACCTCGGGGGCGCTCGATGTGCTGCGCACGGCGCTCAAGTCGCGGGCGCGGAGCCAGGAGATCCTGGCGGAAGCGCGCTACCTGCGCGGCCGGGCCTATGAAGAGCTGGGCCAGCTCAAACGGGCGCTGAACGACTACGAGCGCACCCTGGGGCAGGACCACAATCACGAAGGGGCGAAGGCCGGGTTCGAGCGGCTCAACGAGGGCTAATTCCGCCAACTGCGTCACAAGCTGTCGCGAAAGATGTGATGAAACGGTAGAGACGCGGCGTTTGTATCTTTATCATCCCCGCTCAGCGGGGTGGTGATATATGCAATCAATACGACGGCGCACCGTTCTTGTTACCAGCCTGTCAGGCGCATTGCTGCTCGCAGCGGCGCTGGCCACGGCATCGGCGTTCACGACGCAGGCACAGGACAGCGACATGGAACCGCGCGGACACGTCCCGATGCTCGCCGGGGATTCGGCCGGGTCCCCGGACCCGCCGCCAACGGTGACACCGGAACCCGAGCCGACGGCCACGCCGACTCCCGAGCCAGAACCGACGGCGGAGCCGGCAGACACGTTTGGCGAGGGCACACAGATCGTAGGTACAGACATTCAGCACGGAACCTATCGAGCGGCCAATCCTGGCGACTTCTGCAGCTGGGAGCGGCTTTCCGGCCTCAGCGGCGACTTCGACGACATCATCGCTATCGAAATACCGGATGGGCCCACGGTAGTTAGCATCGAGCCAAGCGACGCGGCCTTCACCTCCAGCGACTGCGGACAGTGGACGAGTGACCTGTCACCCATCACCTCCTCATCCACAGCGGATTTCGGTCCCGGAACGTGGATTGTGGGTACGGACATCGCAGCCGGAACATGGCAGGCAAGTGGTGGTGGCGACCTGTGTAGCTGGGAGCGCCTGTCAGGTTTCAGTGGTGAACTCGACGATATCATCAGTATTGGGGTCGGCGATGCAAACCCCGTTGTGACAGTCAGCGCTTCCGACGCGGGTTTTACGACAAGCGACGACTGCGGCACGTGGACCCTTATCGACCCCGACAACGGTGATCCCTCGGAGCCCGATACCGAGACCTTCGGAGCAGGCACGCAGATTGTCGGCCAGGACATTGCGCCAGGCACGTATCGTGCACCGAACCCGGGCGAGTTGTGCAGTTGGGAGCGTCTCTCCGGCCTGAGCGGCGAATTTGACGACATCATCGCTATCGAGGTGCCAGATGGCCCGACGGTAGTTAGCATCGAGCCAAGCGACGTGGCCTTCACCTCCAGCGACTGCGGGCAGTGGACGAGCGACCTGGCACCCATAACATCGTCACCCGCCGCGCCGTTCGATGCAGGTACGTGGATTGTCGGCACCGATATCACGGCCGGTACCTGGCAGGCGACCGGGGGAGACCTCTGTAGCTGGGAACGGCTCTCGGGCTTCAGCGGTGAGTTCGACGACATCATCGACATTGGGGCGGGGGATACAAACCCGGTGGTGACTATCAGCGCGTCCGACGCTGGATTCAGGGCCACCGAGGATTGCGGGACATGGTCCCTCATTGATTAAACGCACCGTCCCTGCCTGGCGGCTAGCGGCTGACAGCCAACGGCCAGCGGCCAGCGGCTAGAACCGCACGCCCTGGCGGCGGTCATCCGGGTGGGCCCAGAGCGGATAGGCAAGGCCTGCGGCGCGGTTGATGATGAGCGCCTGCAGGACCAGCAGGCCAATGGCCAGCATGAGCACCGCCAGCTCCAGCGGCTCCGTGAGCAGGCCGAGCGAAACAATAAGCGCCGTCGCGCCTGCTGGCGGATGGGGCACGCGCAACAGGACCATGACCGCGCCCGTGATGCCCAGCGAACCCGCGGCCGCGAGCGTGCGCGACCAGTCCATCTCGCCCGGCAATGCCGGGTCGGCGCCCAACAACCCAAAGGCGGCGAGGCAGGCAAAGCCGGCCAGCGCTCCGACCAGGTGCCCCAGGATGGTGTTACGCGGTGAAGCCGGCGGCGCCAGCGGCGCGAAGAAGAGCACGAACGCGGACGCGCCCGCGGAGGGGAACACGAATGGACCCGAGAGGAGCACCGCAACCGCGGCGATGACGCCGATGCTCACGAACCCATTCACCAGGTTGAAGGCGGCCAGTACCAGCCGCGGCGGATACCGCTCCATGAGCGGTGCGAGCTGGAACCGCCGCAGCGTCGCGCGGAACCGGTGTGTGGCGCCGGGTGGGTCCGCGCTCGACACCTGTACCCGGCGCCCGGCGTGTTCGCTATCGCCGGTGGCCATCGCACCCCCGTCCGGTGCCTGTGGGCAGCCGCACTGCATCCGGGGCGGTCACAGGACACCAGCGCCGAAAGCTATCAGACGGCGGCGCAAGGCTCGAACGGCCGGCGTGACGGTTCCCCGTTTCCCGCCTTCGCCCTATAGTGCATCCGTGTCTGCCCCCGGCACGGCGGGCCACACAGCCTCCCGACAGGATGCGCCATGCTCGGAGTCGTTTCCCTCCTCGATGAGGCGAACAGCACGTTCGTCCGCGAACTCTCGCAGGGGCTTGCGAGCGAATTCGGCATTGCTGGCATCGATGCCGACGCCTCGCCGCACGTGTCGTTCCATGTTGCGGAGTCGTACGAAATCGACGACGTAGAGAAGCGGCTGCGCTCGCTCGCCCGCAGTGTCCCGCCGGTTGAAACACGGACGGCCGGGGCCGGCATCTTCTTCGGCGAGGAGCACGTGCTCTACCTCACTGTTGTGCGCAACCCTCGCCTTACGGTCCTGCAGCGGACGGTGTATGACGAGGTACGCCACCATGCGACCGGCGAACACCTTTCGTACCACCCGTTCGAATGGGTGCCACATATCACGCTGGGACGGTGGCCCGCCGGGCAGGACGTGACAGGCGATGTGATGCGCTACCTGGCCGGGCGGGCTGATACGCTCCGCCGGGAGCTGGTGCTCGACAATCTCAGCGTTATCGAAGAGCGTGGCGAGACCCGGCGTGTCGTCACGCGCCACGACCTGGCGGCGTAGTAAATGGCAGAAACCCGGGACGACCTCATCGCGGACGCAGCGGCGAACCTCGCCGGATGGCATGATTCAT
>SKSF01000225.1 GCA_007118095.1 Dehalococcoidia bacterium | reverse complement strand
CCACCGTTATCTCGTGGGGCCGGATGGTCGACCAGGGCCGTCAACAGGGGACCGCTGCGCCGCTCTTTGCGCTGTTTTCCGGCCTCGCGATCACGTTCTCCGTGCTCGGCTTCAGCCTCTTCGGCGACGCCCTCCGGGATGCCCTGGACCCGCGCCTCCGGGGCGCTGGTGGCCGCACCAGCTTCTAGGTCCGCGTCAAAACCCAGGCTTCTGCCATCGCGGAGGGCCGCCGTCCACTGAAACGGCGGCCCGCTTCTGTTTGTCCGCTGGCGACCGCAGGCTGCGCGCGCTTCGCGGGTGCCAGTTCGTGCTCGTGTGCTAGACGTAACTGACGCGATGGTCATTCGAAACTGACGGGAAAGTCATTGTTGCGGCTGACTATGCCGTCCACATTGACCGGCGATTATCACTACGTATACTTACATGGGTCGGCTGGCCAAATCCGACCCATAGCGTTTCAGGCGCGGGCCGCCGATTGACGGAGGGAGAACAATGCAAAGACGACAAAACTATTGGACGAGGCGGCCTGCCGCCGGACGCTTGTCTCGCCGGAAGTTCATGGGAAGTGCCGCAGGTGTCGGTGCTGGCGCAGCGGGGCTCGCCCTGGTTGGCTGCGGCAACGACGACGATACTCCTGCTGACGACACCGCAAATGGCAATGGCAACGGAAATGGCGACGACGCGGCACCGCAGCCGACTCCAGACGAAAGCGAAGTCCAGCGCGGCGGGCGGCTCCGCACAGGTACCTATCTCGACGTGCTCGGCATCGACCCTCACATCGAAGTCTCGGTAGGCCTGACGACCGCGCAGCGCGTGTACACCTACCTGGGTCGCATGGATGATGTGCACAACGAGTTCCATCCGCTGCTCGCGAGTGACCATGAGCAGCCCAGCGATACCGAACACATCTTCCACCTGCGCGAAGATGCGAACTTCCATGACATCGCGCCGGTAAACGGCAGGCAGGTTACCGCACAGGATGTGCTGTATAGCCTTGAGCGCTTCCGCGACCTGCCAGAAGCGCAAAACAACGACTTCTTCAAGGAAGTCGTTGAGAGTATGGAAGCCGTCGACGATTACACCTTCCGGGTCACTACCCATGTCCCGTACGCCGAAGCGCTGAGTGAGCTCGGCGGCTCGCAGGCGGCAATTGTCCCGCAGGAAGCCGTCGAGGAGTTTGGCGACCTGAGTAACGACGCCATCGGTGCCGGCCCCTACATGCTCGAAGAGTACGTGCGTGGTGAGAGCGAGCTATTGGTCCGGAACCCGGACTATTTCGACGGTGACTTGCCCTACCTGGACGAGTACCACCGGATCACCATCCTCGACAACACAGCGCTGCTCCAGGCCTATGAAGGCGACGAGCTCGACATCAACGGCGCCCTCTTGAACGCCCTCGACTTCGAGACGGTCGAACAGCTCCCGGACCGCGTCAGCGGTTCCATGCCGGCGCTGCACTACGCGTCGCTCGGGCTCAATGCGAGCATGGAGCCATTCAACGACCCGCGTGTGCGCGAAGCCATCTACCTGGCGCTCGACCCGGCCGAGTTCATCGACCGCGTCGGCTTCGGCGAGGGACGCGCGCAGGGCGCGTTGAGCCCTGGCCTTGAGCAGTGGGCCATCACGCAGGACGAGCTAGAGCCCTACGTTGCGCCGAACCGTGAGCGGGCCCGCGAACTACTCGCGGAAGCGGGGTACGAAAACGGCTTCGACCTGGTCATCGATACATCACAGGGCGTGCAGCTCTACATCGACCACGCGGAGATCGTCGTGCCTGCCCTCCAGGAGATTGGCATCAACGCTGAGCTCCAACTCCACGACCTGTCGACCTACCTGAGCACGGTCCTGTTCGCGGGGGACTTCCACGCCACAGTCTTCACCCACAACCCCTATGAGACCCCGAATATCCCGCTCGGAATGTATCACCGGCGCGGCATCGGTACGCACAACTGGTTCGGGTACGAAAACGACGAGGTCAGCGACCTGATCGATGCGCAATCGCAGGAGCTTGATCTCGAGGCGCGGCAGGAGCGCGTGCGAGACGCACAGTTCGCCATCCTGGATGACCGGGCGCCGATGATTAACCTCTTTTCTCCGACGCTGTTCTGGTCGTACCACGAGCGCGTCGGCGGCTACGACCCTGCATACCGGGGCTTCCAGAACTCGCGCTATACCGAGTTCCTGCGGTCCTAGCGCGCCGTGACGAACTACATCATCCGTCGTCTGCTGCTCCTCATCCCGGTGGTGATCATCATCACCTTTGGGGTGACGAGCCTCATGCGGGTCGTCCCCGGTGACCCGGCGACGCTCGCCCTCGGCCAGCAGGCCTCGGAGGAAGACCGCGAGCGGTTCCGGGAGCAGTACCACCTGGACGACCCGCTGGTGGTGCAGTACGCCCGCTGGTGGGGCGACGTTGCCCGGGGTGACCTGGGCACGTCGGTTCGGCAGCGGACCGATGTCACGGCGGAGCTGCGGCGCCGGCTGCCGGTGACCCTGGAGATGCTGGTCCTGGCGGTGGGCTTCACGGTGGTGCTGGGCATCCCTGCCGGGGTGGTTGCCGGTATCCGCAGGGGAAGTGTCTTCGACTACGGCGTCCGGCTGGTGAGCATCGCCGGGTTATCCATCCCGAGCTTCTGGCTGGCCTTGCTCTTCCTGACGTTACCCTTCATCTGGTTCGGCTATCAGCCGCCACTCGACCGGCCGGGCCTCTTCGAGGACCCCCTGCGCAACCTCGAGCGGTTCTGGATGCCCTCGTTCGTCCTGGCCGTGGGGGCGGCCGCCGGCGTCATGCGGATCACCCGCTCGGCGGTGCTCGACGTGCTCCGCAACGACTTTGTGCGCACCGCCTACGCCAAGGGTCTGAATGAGCGGGTCGTGGTCATCCGCCATGTCGCCCGCAACGCCATGATCCCGGTCGTGACGCTCTTCGGCCTCCAGATCGTGGGCCTCTTTGGCGGTGCGGTGATTATCGAACAGATCTTCACGCTGCCAGGCGTTGGGCGGCTGTTCCTCACGTCGCTGATCAACCGTGACTATCCCATGATCCAGGGGATCGTCCTCTTCCTTGCCGTGGTCTTCATGACCATCAACCTCCTGGTCGACCTCACCTACGCGGCCATCGACCCGAGGATTCGCTACTCTTGAGCATGTCCGATTCAACCGCAAATGCTTCCAGCGAAGGTGCGTCCGTGGCCGTCGGTCCCCCCGGGCGGACCCGCTGGCAGCGCGTACGCCGGCTCATCCGGGTGCAGCCCATCGGCGCCATCTCGCTCTTCATCATCCTGGGCCTGGTGCTGGTGGCGATCTTCGCCCCCTGGCTGGCGCCCCACGATGCGACTGCCGGGGTTGGCCCGACGCTGGAGGCGCCGTCGTCCTCGCACTGGTTCGGCACCGACAACCAGGGCCGGGACATCTTCAGCCGGGTCATCGAAGGCAGCCGGACCGCCCTCCAGGTTGCCATCTTCGCGACTGCGCTCGGCGTGGTGGCGGGCTCGTTCATCGGGCTGGTCTCCGGGTATTTTGGCGGCTGGCTGGACATGATCGTCCAGCGCTTTGTCGACGCGGTCATGGCCTTTCCGCTCCTCATCCTGGCGCTGGTGATGATCGCGGTGGTGGGCGAGTCGCTGCGCAACGTCATCATCGTCATCGGGATCGGCATCACCCCGGGGATCTCGCGAATCGTGCGGGGCATCGTGCTCAGCGAGCGGGAGAACCAGTACATCGAAGCGGCCAGGACCATCGGCGCGTCGGCGCCGCGCATCCTGTGGCGGCACCTGCTGCCCAACCTGGTGGCGCCCATCGTGGTCGTCGGCAGTGCGGTGATGCCGGGGGTAGTCCTGGTCGAGGCGGGGCTCAGCTTCCTCGGCCTCGGGACGCCGCCGCCGACGCCATCGTGGGGCCGTGACCTGAGCGACCAGCGCTTCTTCCGCGCGGGCCCGTGGATGGCCATCTTCCCCGGCCTCGCGCTGAGTCTGCTCGTGCTCGCCTTTAACCTCCTCGGCGACGCCATCCGCGATGTCGTCGACCCCCGCCTTCGGAACCGCTAGCTTGTCGCGCTTTGCGCGGCAAGTGGGCAGCCCGGAACACGGGAACCTGGAGGGCGCATGCCGGGCTGCTCACTCCCGTGCAGCGCGCTGTTCCGCGGCATCCAGGAACTCGGCCAGGTGCATCACCCGGGCACCGGTGCCCGCCTCGCGCACGGCCGCCTCGTATTGCATCTGGCAGCCGGGGTTGGCGGTGACCACCACGCCGGGGTCTGCTCGCGCGAACCCTTCCGCCTTTCGTGCGCGTAGTTCGGCGGACATCTCCGGCTGCACGATGCTATAGATTCCTGCCGCGCCGCAGCACACGTCCTCGCCGCCAGTAGACACCTGCTTGCAGCCGCTCACGTTGCTTACGAGCATCGCTGGCTGCTCACGGATGCGTTGCGCGTGAGCGAGGTGGCAGGCGTGCTGATAACTCGCGGTACCCTCGTACCGGGCAGGGACCGCCGCCGCCTCGGCGAGCACTTCGCTCAGATCGCGGACGCGCCCCGAGAATGCCTGCGCGCGCTCCCGGTAGTCTGGGTCATCCTTGAGCAGGTCGCCGTATTCCTTCATTGCTGCGCCGCATCCAGCCGAGTTCACCACCACGGGCGCCGGGTCGCTTGGCTCAAACGCGTCGATCGTCTGCCGCGCAAGCTTGCGCGCATACGATAGGTCGCCGTCGTGCGCATGCAATGCTCCGCAACAGCCCTGGCCTTCCGGTGCGCTGCACGCGATGCCGCGCCGCGCCAGCAAGCGGCCTGTGGCCCGGTGCACTCGCCCGAACAGCTCGCCCATGACACAGCCGACAAACAAGACCGCTTCACCGGCGGACGGCGCCGCCGGTTGTGCGAGCTTCCCGCCCGGGCGGAACGGCCGGCCAACCCGGTGCGGCAATTGCGCTTCGAGCCGCTGCAACGGCGGCGCCAGCCGCAGGATGCCGGAACGTCGCGCCAACGAGCGGAGCGGCCGCTGCGCCATGATTCGCGCCGGCAACATTGCCATCCGCAGCACCGGCCGCTTCGCGATCACGTGGCGCAATAGGAGTTTCCGGATCCGCCGTTCGCCCTTGCCAGCAGGCGCGTCCGCATCGAGCTGCGCCCGTGCATGCTCCATGATCCGGCCATAGGGCACGCTGCTCGGGCAGACGGCTTCGCATGCCCGGCATTGCAGGCACAGCTCCCAGTGCTGCTGGATGGTCTCCGTCAGTGACAGCTCGCCCGATTCGATGGCGCGTGCCAGGTAAATGCGTCCCCGCGGTGACTCTGCCTCGAGCCCCGTCACCAGGTACGTCGGACACGAGTTCAAACACAGGCCGCAATGCACGCACCTGCTCAAGTCGGCGTCGGTCGGCGCTTCGTCCGGCGCGGGCCAGAGGCTCGGTCCCGTCTGCTTAGATTCCGCCAACGAAGCGCCCCCTGTTCAGTCGTCCGTCCGGGTCATATTGTGCCTTGATTCGCTGCATGATTTGGAGCGAGCCCGGCGCCTCACCCCACGGGTCGATGGTCCCGCGCCATACGGCTGGTATCCGCTCGACCCGGACGTTGCCCCCCTCAGCGGTGAGCCGCTCCCGGACCGAACTGACGGTGTTCGCCAGCACCTCAGTGTCGGGTGCATTCGGCCCCGTCCAGGTCGCCCGCACCACGCCGCCGATGGGACGTGCCACGAGGTCGACTGCGCCTGCTTCGACAAATGCGTGTACGACTTCGCCGGTGCTCGAGGGTAGCCCTGCTGCATGCACCGTAAAGGCGTCCGGTTCTGTGAAACCCAAATCACGCGCCCGCTCGTACCATCGCGTCCCCGCTTCCTCCCCTGCGACCCCGGCGAGTTTCGTGACCGTGTCCGCAGCAGCCTCGATAACGCGGACGTACACCTCCCAACCCTTTGCAGCCGGCATCACATCGGCAATCTCCGGCCGTGCGTCGGCCCGGTACAGTCGGTCGGTCAGCGCCGCCGCCTCGTTGAAATCGCTGCAGCGAAACACCAGGTCACGGCAGGCTCGCACCGGGTACACGCGCAGCGCGACCTGCGTAAGAATGCCGAGCGTCCCCAGCGACCCGCACCATACCCGCAGCAGATCGTACCCGGTGACGTTCTTCACAACGCGCCCCCCGGCTTTCACCAGTTTGCCGTCAGCCCGGACAGTCGTTGCTCCAAGCAAGAAGTCGCGCGGGAGGCCGTATCGCGTACGGAGCGGCCCATCCGCATTCGCGGCGAGCGTCCCGCCCACGGTCGCCCTGTCGGCGAGCGGCGGATCGAGCGGGAGCCACTGCCCACCGGCAGCAAGCGTTTGCTGGAGGTCGGCGAGCGGCGTTGCAGCGGGGACTTCCACGGTAAGGTCGTCTACCTGGTGTTCGGTCGGCCCGCGCAAAGCGTGCGTCACGTCCGCCACGGTGAACGGACCGGCCGGGCAGTTGCCCAGGTCGAGCTGCGTCCGCCCGGCGATGGGGACCAGCGTGGTCCCGTCGCGGTCGCGCACCAGCGCCTGCAGCTCTTCGAGAGTTTCCGGCACGACAAAGCCGCTCGGCTCGGCGCCGGCTATCCCGGGCAGCGTGACCAGCGGCGACTCAGACATAGGCCTCGGGCCCGGCGGCGCGGACAGCCTGTTCCTGGTGCGCCATTTCTCCACAGCCTGTGCCGGTCGGGAGCATTTTGCACGGGTTGAAGCGTCCTTCGTTTCCAAACGCGGGCCGCACACGTTCCATATTCTCCAGGTCGGTGTCCGAATACAGCCATGACATAAACTGTTGCTTCTCGAACCCGACCCCGTGCTCCCCGGTCAGCGCGCCGCCCGCGTCAACGCACACGCGCATCACTTCCGCACCTGCTTCGAGCACGCGCGCTGTTGCCCCCGGTTCGCGCTCGTCGAACAGGATGCAGGGGTGCAGATTCCCATCCCCCGCGTGAAACACGTTCGCCACCGAAAGCCCGTACTTCTGGCTGATGGCGCTCACCTTTGTCATTGTTTCGACGAGCTGCGACCGCGGCACGACGCCATCGAGGATGTAGTAGTTGGGGGCGAGCTGTCCGAGCGCGCCGATGGCGCCCTTCCGGCCGCGCCACAACAGTTCGCGCTCCTTCGGGTCGTTCGCCTCCCGGATTTCCCGGGCGCCGTTCGCCTGGCAGGCCTCGCGCGCCAGCTTCGCCTCGGTCCCGACGACATCCGCCAGCCCGTCCAGTTCCACGATGAGCACCGCGCCGGCATCCGGCGGGTAGCCGCAGGCGAGCCCCGCTTCGACCGCGGTCATCGTCGTCTGGTCCATCATCTCCAGTGCTGCCGGGACAATCCCGGCGCCGATGATCGACGAGACGGTCCGGCTCGCGTCCTCCACGGTCTCGAAGATCGCGAGCATCGTTGTCACCGTCGCCGGCAAGGGCATAAGGCGCACGACCGCCTTCGTTGCGATGCCCAGCGTGCCTTCGGAACCGATAAAGAGCCCGCGAAGGTCGTAGCCATGCGGATCGGGTACGCGGCCGCCCAGCCAGGTCACCTCGCCATCCGGGGTGACCACTTCGACGCCCAACACGTGGTTCGTGGTGACACCCAGCGAAAGGCAGTGTGGCCCGCCGGCGTTCTCGGCCACGTTGCCGCCGATGGTGCAGGCGCGCTGGCTGCTGGGATCGGGCGCGTAGAATAGACCGTGCTCGGCCGCCGTCTCCGAAACCTGGATATTGACCACGCCGGGTTCGACGACGGCGATCCGGTTCACCGGGTCCACTTCCAGGATGCGCCGCATCCGCGGTGTCCCAATAACGATGCCTCGCTCCGCGGGGACGGCTCCGCCGCTGAGCCCGGTCCCGGCGCCGCGCGGCGTTACCGGGATGTTGAAGTTACGAGCAACGCGGATGCACCCCGCGACTTCCTCTGCCGTTCCGGGCAGCACCACCGCATGCGGCGTACTCTTGTCGATGGTCCCGTCGTATTCGTAGACGCGGAGGTCCTCGGGCCGGTAGATGACGTACCGTTTGCCCACGACCGCTGCGAGCGCGTTTACCAGGTCACGCCTCGTTGCCATCGTCGCACCCATCCATCGTGCATTCCTGGCAGACGCCAAAGATGGCGAAATGGTCCAGGGTGGCGTTGAACCCGAGGTCGCTCTTGAGGCGCGCACCGAGATCCTCGAGGTACCGGTGGTCGAGGTTCGCAATTTTGTCGCAGCTCGTGCAGACCAGGTGGTGGTGCGGCTCCGGCGGCGCCCATTCATACATCGCATCCCCGGTGCCGACGTCAATTGCGGTCGCCACGCGCATCCGTTTCAAGACGTCGAGCGTCCGGTAGACGGTGCTCAGGTCAACTGTGGGGTAGTGCTGGCGCACTTCTTCCGCTATCTGTCCCGCCGACACATGGCCACTCGCACGCCGCAGCGCTTCGATAATCATCAGCCGCTGGGGCGTTACCTTGTGCCCCGCGCGTCGCAGCATCACCGCAATGTCCTCGTCCCGCATGTCCCTCAGTCTACACGCACTCTCTTCCCTGGCGGTGCTACGTGGCCCATGCCGGGAAATACAAAGGGCGCCGGGGCGACGCGACCAGCGCGTCACCGGCGCCCGACTGTTGGAACCTTTGCCGCTTACCAGATACCGAGCGCCATCTTCACGTCTTCACTCGCCATCGTGCGGGGGTCCCATGGAGGGCTCCACACAATCTGGACGTCGACGTCCTTCACGCTTTCCAGCTCCTTGAGCTTCGCGTAGGCCTCGCCACGGATGACCGGCCCAAGCGGGCAGCCCGGGCTTGTCAGCGTCATCGTGATGAGCACGTCGCCGTCGTCATATTCGATGTTGTAGACAAGTCCCAGTTCGACAATGCTCATGTCGATTTCCGGGTCTTTCACCTCGGCGAGCTTTGCCCAGAGGTCATCGAGTGTTGGAGCAGTTGTTTCTGTGGTCATGCTAACCTCCTCGTTGCGCGCTGACCGGTGATTCCAGTGCGTCTTCGAGTACTTTTGCCGCCAGTGTTGCGCACTTGATGCGCGCATGAAACTTCGCGACGCCCTGGAATGCTTCGAGGTCGCCGATCTCCGGGTCAGGTTCTTGCCCGGCGACCAGCATGTCTTCGAACTTCTTTGTAATGTCCCGGGCCTCGCTCACGCGTTTACCCGTGATCATGTCGCTGAGCATCGACGTGCTCGCCTGGCTGATCGAACACCCCTGGCCCTCGAACGCCATCTGCTGGACCGTTTCGTCGTCCAGCACGAGGTCGATGTACACTTCGTCGCCGCACGTCGGGTTTAGCCCCTCGGCGTGATGCGTGGCGTCATCCAGCGTGCCCCGGTGCCGGGGGTTCCGGTAATGGTCCAGGATGAGCTCGCGATAAAGCTCGTCAAACTGCACTTCGGGCACTGGCATGGCCGAAAACCCTCCGGACGTCCTCGAGTGCGTCGATAAGCGCGTCCACCTCGCGCGGTTCGTTGTACAGGTAAAAGCTTGCTCGCGTCGTTGCAGGCACGCGCAGATGCCGCATCAGGAGCTGCGCACAGTGGTGGCCCGCGCGGATGGCGACCCCGTGCCCGTCAACGATGGTGCTGACGTCGTGCGGGTGCGCCTCGTCCATCGAGAAGCTCACCGCGCCGCCGCGCTCGTCCACATCGAGCGGGCCGTGGATGGTAATGCCACCGAACGACTGGAGTCGGTCGAGTGCGTACGCCGTCAGGTCCCGCTCATGCTCGCGGACGGCATCCATGCCGAGCTCTTCCAGGTAATCGAGGGCCGCGTTAAGTGCGATCACATCGCCGATGTTCGGCGTACCCGCTTCGAACTTGTGCGGGACGTCCGCCCATGTCGATGCATCCTCCCGCACCACCGAGATCATCTCGCCGCCGCCCAGGAATGGCGGCAGCGATTCCAGCAACTCCGGCGGCGCGCAGAGCACGCCCACCCCGGTCGGGCCGAGCATCTTGTGCGCGGAGAAGGCCAGCACGTCGCAGCCAAGGGCCTGCATGTCGACTGCCATGTGCGGGACGCTCTGGGCCGCGTCCACGACGAACAGCGCGCCCACGCTCTTCGCCATCTCTGCGATCTCGCTGACCGGCGTGATCGTGCCGAGCACGTTCGAGGCGTGCGTCACGCTCACCACACGCGTGCGAGGCGTGATCAGCGACCGGAGGTGGTCAATGTCGAGCCGCCCGTCTGGCGTCGTCGTCGCGTACTTCAGGCAGGCGCCTTTGCGCTGCGCCAGGAGCTGCCAGGGGACGATGTTCGAATGGTGCTCCATCACAGTGAGCACAATCTCGTCGCCTTCGCCCACATGCTCATCGCCCCATGTCCGCGCCACCAGGTTCAAGGCTTCGCTGGTGTTGCGCGTGAAGACAATGCCGCGCGGGTCCGGGGCGTTCACGAACGATGCGACGCGGCTTCGCGTGGCCTCGTACTGCTCCGTCGCGCGCACCGCGAGCTGATGGATGCCGCGGTGGATATTCGCATTGTCCCGCTGGTAGTAGCGCACCAGCGCGTCGATGACACGCTGCGGTTTCTGCGTGGTCGCCGCATTGTCCAGGTACACGAGCGGCCGTCCATGCACCTCCTGGTGCAGGATGGGGAAATCCTCGCGGATGCGGCCCGTGTCAATCGTCATGCGGATTCCCTACACTTCAACTTCGATCTGGCCGCCCTGCTCACGCGCCGGGAACGATCGGATCGGCCGCACGGCCGGCAACGTCAGGTTCTTGCCTGTTGTCACGTCGAACTGGGCGCCGTGCCGGGGGCATTCAATACGCTCCCCCAGGAGCTCACCCTGGTCGAGCGCGCCACCGTCATGGGAACAGACATCCTCGACCGCGTACACGGCGTTCTCCGTGCGGCAGAGCAGGATCTGGATGTCATCCACCACGACGACGTGCGCCTTGCCGGTCGACACATCGTCGCTCGAAGCCACAGCGTGCCAGGTCATGCCGCCTCCTTGAGCCGCTGCCGCAGTGACTCGGCGATCTCCTCGCGCAGGTTTTCGTCCGGCACCCGGTCGAGGACCTGGCCCAGGAAGGCCCATACCAGCAGGTCTTCAGCATGGGCACGGTCGATGCCCCGCGTCTGCAGGTAGTAGAGCTGATCCTCGTCCACCGGGCCCGCTGTCGCGCCGTGCGAGCACTGGATAACGTCGTTCGTGAGGATCTCCAGCACCGGGTCGCTGTCCGCCTTCGCCTGCTTGCTCAGCAACAGGTTGCGGTGCTCCTGGTTCGCGTCGGCCCGGCGGCCTTCGAGTCCCACACGCGTTACGCCGTAATACACGGCCCGCGACTTTCCTTCCAGCGCCGACTTGATGAGCAGGTCGCTGTGGGTGTCCTCGGCGATGTGGTCCTGCAGCGTGTAGAAGTTGTGATGCTGCGTACCATTGCCAACGGTGAGCCCAAGCACGGTACTGCCCGACCCGCGGCCTTCCAGCGAACCGGTGATGTGGTGCTTCAGGACCTTGGCCCCGGTCGCCAGCGTCACGCTCAGCACTTCCGAGTTCCGGTCGGTGACGGCCCGCTGCTCTTTGAACACCTGCGTCTGCCGGCCCCAGCGGTGCAGCGACGTGTACTCCACGCGCGCATCCGGCCCCGGGAATATTTCGACAGCGGGAAGCGCCACCATCTCTTCGTCGCTCGAGCGGAAGTCATCGACAATCCGGACGTGACTGTTCGCCCCGGTCACGATGACCGTGTGGGGCGCCGCGAGCTGGTTCGCCGCCGAGTACGTGCGCGAAATCCGGATGGGGTTCTGGTCTTCAAAGTTCGCCGGCACGTTCACGAGCACGCTGCCTGCCGTGAAGGCGTAATGCATCGCCGTGAGCTTGTTCCGATCGTGCGGAATCGCCTGGCCGACATATTTCGCCAGGAGCTCCTGTTCCTGCTCGTTGGCGTCGCCGAACGGTACGACCAGCCGCTGCTGCTGCTCAAGCAACACGTTGGCCGAATCCTCGAAGGCAGCGACCGCCGGGGCGTCAGCGGCGAACCCGTACCGTTCGCGCACCGCCGCGGCGCCCTCTCCTGTGCCATCGCCAATGACCGGCTGATAGGCGCCGAGCGAGAGGCCCGTGATGTCGAGATACTTCCACGGCCGTTCCGACGGCGCAGGGATAGGCAGGCCTGGCGCCGCCGCTGCCGCGCGCGCCCGGAGCTCGGCCAGCCAGGCCGAGTCGCCCAGCCGCTCCCCGAGCGCTGCGCTCGCGGCTTCGCCCGGTGCGTCCTGCGTCTTCGGGTCGTCAACCGCCTGTGTCATGTGCGTCTCCTGTCATTTGCCGGGCACAGCACGAGCAGGGCCCGTGCTGTGCCCGGTGCAATTTCCGGGGATTCGTCGCCTGCCGGCCGCGTTAGCCGACGGCGCCGTCCATCTGCAGCTCGACGAGCCGGTTCAGCTCCACCGCGTACTCCATCGGGAGCTCCTTCACGATGGGCTCGACGAAGCCGTTCACGATCATCTTCGCGGCAGCTTCCTCGCTCATCCCGCGGCTCATCAGGTAGAAGAGCTGGTCCTGGCTGAGCTTCGAGACGTACGCCTCGTGCTCGATGTGCACCTCCGGCGCGTCGATCTCCATCGTCGGATACGTGTCCGAGCGGGACTCCTCATCGAGGAGAAGCGCATCGCAACGCACGTTCGACTTCACGCCTTCGCCGCAGCCCTCGTACACCTTCAGCAGGCCACGATAGCTCGTGCGCCCACCGTCCTTGCTGAGGGACTTCGACACAATCGTCGAAGTCGTGTGCGGCGCCGCGTGGATGATCTTCCCGCCAGCGTCCTGGTGCTGACCCTCGCCGGCGAACGCCAGCGAAAGAATCTCGCCGTGCGCGCCCGGCTCCATCAGCCACACGCTCGGGTACTTCATCGTCAGCTTCGAGCCGAGGTTCCCGTCGACCCACTCGACGACGCCGTCGCCGAACGCTTGGGCGCGCTTGGTCACCAGGTTGTACACGTTGTTCGACCAGTTCTGGATGGTCGTGTAGCGGACACGGGCGCCCTTCTTCGCGATGATCTCGACCACCGCGCTGTGCAGCGAATCGCTCGAGTAGATCGGCGCCGTGCAGCCCTCCACGTAATGGACCGAGCTGCCCTCGTCCGCAATGATGAGCGTCCGCTCGAACTGGCCCATGTTCTGCGTGTTAATCCGGAAGTAGGCCTGCAGCGGAATGTCCACGTGCACGCCCTTCGGCACATAGATGAATGAACCGCCGGACCACACTGCGCTGTTCAGCGCGGCAAACCGGTTGTCCGCCGGCGGCACCACCGTGCCGAAGTGCTCCTTCACCAGTTCCGGGTACTCGCGCAGCCCCTGGTCCATGCCCAGGAAGATGACGCCCTGCTTCTCCAGGTCCTCCTGGATGTTGTGGTACACAACTTCCGAGTCGTACTGCGCCCCGACACCCGCCAGGTACTTCTGCTCCGCCTCCGGAATGCCGAGCTTGTCGAACGTCCGCCGGATGTATTCCGGCACATCGTCCCAGGACCGCTCGTCCTTATCCGTGGCGCGCACGAAGTAGTGGATGCTGTCGAAGTCAATCTCGTTGAGCTGTTCGCTGGCCCACGGCGGGTTTTGCTTCTGCTGGAACAGCCGGAAGGCGCGCAACCGGAAATCCCGCATCCACTGCGGTTCATCCTTCATGTCCGAGATGAGGGTGATGAGCTCTTCGCTTACGCCAGGCTTGGCCTTGAAGAGCGCCTCCTCCTCATCGTAGAAGCCATATTTGTAGTCTTCGTCACGAACGACCGGGGTCGTGGGTGTCTGCGTCATGATCGTCCTCCTAAACTGTCGCGGCCGTGGGTTCGAATTGTTCGTAGCCCTCGGCCTCGAGCTCTTCGGCGAGCTCCGGACCGCCAGACTTCGCTATCCGCCCGTCCACGAGTACGTGGACGTGATGCGGCTTCACATAGTTCAGCAGCCGCTGATAGTGCGTAATGAGCAGCAAGCCCATCTCCGGGTTCATCACGGTGTTCACACCGTCGGCCACGGTCTTCAGTGCGTCGATGTCGAGGCCCGAGTCCGTTTCGTCCAGTACGGCCATCTGCGGTTGCAGGACCGACATCTGGAGCATCTCCGCGCGCTTTTTCTCACCGCCACTGAATCCGTCGTTCACGTAGCGGCGGGCGAACTCCTGGTCGACCTTCAACAGGTCCATCTTCTCGAAGAGCAGCTCGCGGAATTCGCGGATCGGGACGTCCTCGCCGCGCTTCTGGTTCAGCGCCTGCCGCAGGAAGTTAACCATGGTCACGCCCGGCACTGCCACCGGGTACTGGAAGGCGAGGAACAGCCCCTTGCGGGCACGCTCGTCCGTCGCCAGGTTTGTTATCGGCTCACCCTTGAAGCGGATCTCCCCGCTCGTCACTTCGTACGAGGGGCTGCCCATCAGGACGTTCGCCAACGTGCTCTTGCCAGAGCCGTTCGGCCCCATGATGGCGTGAATCTCGCCTTCGTTGATACTCAGGGAGACGCCTTTCAGGATCTCCGTCCCATCGATGGACGCATGAAGGTCCGCAATTTCAAGGAGGGGCGTTGATGTCATTGATTACTCCACCTGGATAAGGGGTTGCGGCCCGCGGACGGCACGGACCAGGTACTCACAGACCGGCGCTCCATCGACAATCCGATGCAGCTGTTCGACTTCCCCATCAAGCAAAAGCTCGATGGCCTTGCGGTCCGACTCGCACGGCAGTGTCGAAATCTCCGCCGCGCGCAGATACGGACACGTCCCGTTGACGAGATGGAAGCCGTCCTCCTCTTCCCGCCAACCGTCCAGGATGCCGTCTTCCCGCAGACTGTCCGTCACAACTTCGATGCGGTTTTCCGGGCTCGTGGCCGATGTCTCGACCGCCTGCCGGTGACGGGACGCGAGTGACGAGGCGACGCTTTCCATAACGGCATCTACCACCTCCTCGCGCTCGCCGATACCCTCGAGCATCCGGCGCAACAGGTCTGCATAGGATTCCGGCAAAGTCCCGAGAGCCTTGTCCGTCGGGAAGAACACGTGATATGGCCTTCCCGTGGCCTGCTTCACGGCCCGCGCATCGACAAGCCCATCGGCACGTAGATGGTCCAGGTGGCGCCGCACCGCAGCCCCGGTAATACCGAGCTCTTCGGCCAGCTCTTCCACCCGCACTTCGCGCCGATCAACGACGATGCTTAGAATCCGGTCACGTGTTCCTTGCACACACCCAGCGTAAGCGATGCCCCGGGGCCATTCAACCTTTCTCTATCATTTTGTTGCATAAGCCCCCCTTACATTCGCCGTTCCCGTTGGCCCTGCGGGATCTCCTCTTCCCACCGCACAACCACCCGGCCAAACTCGGCGCCGACCAGGATGATTGACCCCAGGATGCGCATCACATACAGCACCGCCAGCGCCGTTGCGAGCCCCGCATACAGGGCGGTGGCCCGTGTCCACGGCATGAATCCCAGCACCGTCGCCGCCAGCAGCCGTACCAGTTCGAACAACACCGTCGCGCATAGCGCCGAGACGGCCGCCTCCTTCCACCCCGGGCGGCTCGACGGGACCAGCCGGTACATCAACAGGAAGAAGACGAAGCTCAACGTGACCGCTATGGCATAGCTGTTGAGGCCCCGCAATGCTTCATCGGTTGCCCCGATGAGCGCCCACTCCGTCGAACGGTCCAGTACGAACTGGGTGAAGCCGTTCAGCATGAGGCCGGCGAAGAGCAGGGCGCCAAAGGCCGGGATGAGCGCAATGTCGATGAGTTTGCCACGGAAGAAGCTCTGCCGCGTCTTGTAGTGGCTTGCGGCATTCAGTCCCTGCCGGATCGCCGAGAACACACCGCTTGCGCTCCAGCCGAGGGCGACAATGCCGACAACCAGGATCGGCAAACTCAGGTTCGCCGTGAGGCTCACCACCTCTGTCAGGGCGCTCGAAAGCTCCTCGGATTCTTCCACCGGTGCCATCGCGTAGACGAAGTCCACCACCTGCTGTTCCGGGACCAGCAGCCCGAGCAGCGCGATGGTGATGATTGCCAGCGGGATCAGCGAAAAGATGGCGTAGTACGCGATGGCCGCGGCGAAGATGTGGCATGCGTCGTGGAAGTACGCCTGGAACGTCCGGGTCACGACCAGCGAGGGCGTGCGGATAATCCATGGCGCACGCTTCCAGCCCGCCATAGTCATGCCCCAGAGCGCGGCGAGAACCTCGATCGGGTCCAGTGCCGAGTCCTGGATTCGGCGCGCGGATTCCCGGATCCCCGGGGACTCGCCCGGATCCTCGCCTTCCTCGCCCTCGGGATTGCGTGTCTCTGGCTCGGTGCTCAATCGGGGCCTTCTCTCCCGGTCACCGCCGGCTCAGCAATCGATCCCGCCGCCGTTCCACCATCAATTGTACGTTGCCTGCCACTCCACACTTCCACCTGCCCTGCCAGGAGCCGGTCCCTCTGATGCGAACGCCTCGATTGCCGCATCCCATTGGGGAGCCACCTGCCGCCACCCGAATCGCGCCGCCGACGCACGCAACGCCTCCACGGGCACACTTCCCGCCTCACCGGTCAGTTCCGCCCGTAGCTTCATCCGCAGGTCATGCTTCGAAGTGTACAGGCACCGCTCGTGCAGTTCGGGTGGCACCAGTTCCGGGTAGGTGAACCCGTGGGGGGCGACGGGCAAACACCCTGCGTACAGCGCCTCCACCGTCGAGATACCGAAAAACTCATGCCGCGTAGTGCTCACCACGATCCGCGAATCCCATAGCAGCTGCCCATAGGCGTCCCGGCTTTTCGCATACCCGTGATGCCGGAGTCGGCCCGGAAGAGATTCCGGCAGCCCCGTGAGCGCCGGGTGCGGGTTGTCGCCCGGTTCCCCCGCCACGTTCACTTCGAAATCGATGGCTTCCTCTGCGAGCGCCTGGAGCACCCGCGCGAAGACCTGTGGCGCCTTGTCGAACTCCCACCGGTGATTCCAGAGCAACACCGCCCCACGGTCAGTGGGATCTCCCGGTGCCAGCTCATCGATCCAGTCGAGCTCCACGCCAACTGGGAGCACCCGCGACTTCCCCGCAATCGTTTCGACCGCGTCATCAACCAACCAGTTGTTCGGCTCGCCAGTTATCTGCCGCAGCGCCCCGAGGAACTCGTCACGATGGAACGCCGAGTTGAACGCCACCCCGTCCGCCGCCAGTGCCGAGAGGTAGTTGACCTGTCCGAACCACGAGTTGAACTTCGTCCCGCGGATGCGCGGGTAGGTGAACTGGTTTTCGTGGAAGTAGAGAAGCACCGGGGTTCGGTCGAACCGTGGCCGTGTGAGCGCAAGGAAGACAGGCAGATCGAGCATATCGCTCGCGATCACGAGATCGAACTCGCCGGGGACGT
>SKSF01000170.1 GCA_007118095.1 Dehalococcoidia bacterium | reverse complement strand
GGCAGCGTCGCTTCGGAACCGCACGCCGCCAGGAAGACAAGGGCGCCAGCCGCGAACGCCAGCTTTAGCACCCGGCAAGCTCCCGGATGCGCGGGATTGCGGCGCGCACCGCCTTGCCACGGTGGCTGACGGCGTCCTTTTCGTCGTCGCTGAGCTCGGCGGTGGTCCGGCCGTCGGCGCGGATGAACACCGGGTCGTAGCCGAACCCGCCTTCGCCGCGCACCTCCCGGGTGATGGCGCCTTCGACGACGCCGTCGTAGGTCCGCGTTTCGGCGCCCGGCGCGGCGATGGCGACCACGGCGCGGAAGCGGCCCGCGCGCTGGTCGTCGGGGACGTCCTTCATCTCGTCGAGGAGGAGCCGGACGCGCCCTTCGTCGTCGAGCCCTGGCCCGCCGTAGCGTGCCGAGAGGTAGCCGGGCCGCCCACCGAGCGCATCGACTTCGATGCCGGAGTCGTCGGCGAGCGCGATACAGCCACCGGCCTCGGCGAACGCCTCGGCCTTTTTGCGGGCATTTTCTTCGTAGCTGGCGCCGTCTTCCACGACGTCGAGGTCGATGCCGAGGTCGGCGGGGGTCACGACGTCGATGGGGACGTCCGCGAGCATGCGGCGGAATTCGCGCGTTTTGCCGGGGTTGTTGGTTGCGAGGAGAAGCTTCACGGGGACGATGTTCCAGCTTCGAGCGCGCGGATTCAAGGAATGACGTAGAGTCCGGCCAAAGTTTGTTCGCCTGGCGCGAAGGAGGTGGAGATGAAGGCAATGGTGCTGCGCGGGAAGACGCTCGCCATCGAGGACTACCCGGTACCGGAGCCGAAGGAGGGCCAGGTCCTGGCCCGGGTGCTGGCGTGCGGGATCTGCGGGAGCGACCTGCACGCCGCGAAGTTCATGGACGACATGATCGAGGCGTCGAAAGCCAGCGGCCGCACAGCATGGGACACTCTTTCGATGGACCGCGGCATGGTGATGGGGCACGAGTTCGTCGCGGAGGTGGTCAAAGCCGGGCCGGGCGTGGAGGGCTGGGAACCCGGGACGCGCGTGACCTGCATGCCGATCCTCCCGGACCAGGACGCGCCCAACGGCTTCTACACGGTCGGCTACAGCCCGGAAGTGCCGGGGGCGTACAGCGAGTATGTGTTGCTCGGCGCCCGGATGCTCCTGAAGGTGGATGACGCTTTGCCGGACACGATCGCCGCGACCACGGAGCCGTGCGCTGTTGGCCTGCACGCGGTCCGCGAGGCCCGGATGGAGCCCGGGCAGACCGCGCTGGTGATGGGCGCGGGGCCAATCGGCCTGATGACGCTCGCCTGGCTGAAGCACAACGGCGCCCGGCACGTCTCGGTGACCGACCCTGCCGAGGCGCGGCGCGGGCTCGCAAAGGAGCTTGGCGCTGACCTGGTCCTGGACCCGCTCGCGGAGGACGTCACCGCACGCGTGGCCGAGGCTATTGATGCGCTGCCGGTGGATGACGAGGGCGGGAATGGCCCGGTCGCCTATGGCGGGCCGTCAGCGGTCACCCAGCCGGATGTGGTGTTCGAGTGCGTCGGCGTCCCGGGGACGTTGCAGCAGTCGATGGAGTTCGCGAACTCGCGCGGGCAGGTCGTGGTGGTCGGCGTGTGCATGGAGGAAGACCGCGTACGGCCGATGGTGGGCGTGAACAAGCATCTCACTGTCCGTTTTGTGCTGGGCTACAACGCGGACGAGTACGCGGAGGCGCTCGCCTCGCTCACGGATGGGAGCATTGATGTGGGGCCGATGGTGACCCGCTCGGTATCGCTGGACGAGCTTCCCGAGACGTTCGAGTCGCTTTCCGACCCCCGCGATTGCAAGGTGATGGTGGTTCCGGGGTAGGCAGATCGTCTGCGGCGAAAAGAAAGGCCCCGCTCGAGCGGGGCCTTTCGTCATGCTGCGGGTCAGCCGGTGCTAGTGGTGGTCGTCGGGCTCGAGGCCGAAGGTTTCTTCGGTCGGGTTCTCGCTGGCGGGCATAACGGTGATGGGCGCGGTCCAGCTGGGATTCTCCGGGAATCCGCCTATGCGGCGCTTGAACAGGTAGAGGATGCCGAGCAGGAGGCAGAAGGCGCCGATGACGACGAGCGACCAGGTGACCATTGGCCAAACCGAGCTTTCGTTGTCATTGGTTTCCTGGGCGGCTTCGGCCACGCCGGTGGCAGTTGCAGGGTCGGTCATTGCCGCCGCGGCGGGGACCATGCCCACGATCGCCAGGAACACGGCGAGGAGAGTTATGGCGGTGACCACTCGTACGGCTGTCATAGGCAATGCCAGTCTACGACCCGTCCGGGCCCGGTCAAGGTGGAGGGTGATAGTGCCGCTTGCCCTTCCCTTAGCGGCGGCTCCTGCTTAGTCTGGATGTGTGACCGCAATCACGAACCGCACCCAGGTGATAGATACCCCGCGTCAATCACGCGGGGGTGCGATTTTGCGCTAGTCCCGCGGCGGTCCCGGCCGCGTTTTCCCTGTCTTTGTCGTCCCCCTGTTGTTGATTTGAGGAATGGACTATGCCAACTGAACGCGTCCAGCTTTATGACACTACCCTCCGCGATGGGTCGCAAATGGAGGGCATCTCGCTCTCGGTAGAAGACAAAATCCGCATTACGCGGAAGCTCGATGAGCTGGGCATCGAGTGGATCGAAGGCGGGTTCCCTGGTTCGAACCCGAAGGATGCCGAGTATTTCCGCCGGCTCAAGAACACGCAGCTAAAGACCGCGAAGGTGAGCGCCTTCGGCGGGACCCGGAAGCCCGGGGTGACCTGCGAAACCGACGCCAACATCCAGTCGATGGTGGCGGCCGAGACGCCGGGCGTGACCCTGGTCGGCAAGGCGTCGATGTACCAGGTGGAGAACGTGCTCGAAACCGAGGGCGAGGAAAACCTGTCGATGATTTCGGACACGGTGAAGTACTTCAAGGGCCTCGGCAAGACCGTGTACTTCGACGCCGAGCACTTCTTCGACGGCTTCCACGCGGACCCGGACTATTCGCTGCAGTGCCTTGCCACCGCGGCCCGGGCCGGGGCGGACTGCCTCGTGCTGTGCGACACAAACGGCGGGATGACGACGCCCGCGATGCTCAAGGCGATCGAGGCGGTGAAGGAGCGGACGCCGGATACGCCGCTCGGTATCCACTGTCACAACGATGCCGGGCTGGCTGTCGCGAACTCCCTGGCGGCCGTCGAGGCGGGTGTCTGGCAGGTGCAGGGCTGCGTTAACGGGTACGGGGAGCGCTGCGGCAACGCCGACCTCCTCACCGTGATGGCGAACCTGAAGATCAAGATGGGATTCGACGTAGTCGACGACGAGCAGCTCGCGCGGTTGACCGAGGTTTCGCACTACGTTTCGGAGCTGGCCAACATGGTGCCCGATTCGCAGGCGCCGTATGTGGGTGCAAGCGCGTTCGCCCACAAGGCCGGGTACCACGTCGCCGGCGTGATGAAGGACCCGAACGCCTACCAGCACATCGACCCGCAGATCGTCGGTAACCAGGGGCGGGTGCTGGTCTCCGAGCTCTCCGGGCAGCGGAACCTGCTGATGAAGCTCGAAGAGATAGGGATGGACTACCCCTTCACGCAGCACGAGATCAAGCAGCTACTCGACCGGGTCAAAGAGCGCGAGTCGATCGGATACCAGTTCGAGGGCGCCGAGGCCAGTTTCGAGCTGCTCGTGCGGCGGACGATGCCCGGTTACCGGCCCCCGTGGGATATCGACGACTTCGTCATCATGGAGCGTCGCAGGCCGGGGAAGGACGGCGCAGACCACGAGCTCCAGGCAGAGGCTGTGATCAAAGTGCGCGTCGACGGGCAGATGCAGCACACCGCAGCAGATGGGAACGGGCCGGTGAACGCGCTGGACCTTGCGGCGCGGAAGGCGCTCACGGCGTTTTACCCCGTGCTGCAGCACGTGAAGCTGGTCGACTACAAGGTGCGCATCCTCGATACCCAGGCCGCCACCGGCGCCCCCGTCCGGGTGCTCATCGAGTCTACAGATGGCACCCGGTACTGGACGACTGTCGGCGCATCGACGGACATCATCGAAGCCTCCTGGCTCGCGCTTACGGATGCGCTGGAGTACGCGCTCCTGCCGTCCGAAGAAGCGCACGCGGCGGTGGCGAAGTAGTGGGGCGGGCGGGCGCCGCGCCGTTGACCGGCGCCGGCGCCGCGCCCCGCGGACAACCTGGAGATGCCTCTGCGCCAGTTCCTGGCTTTCCCTGTAGTGATGGCGGCCGTTTATGTGCTCGCCTGGGTCGTCGGGCTGGCGCTCCATCCTGACGCGCCAGCACTCGATGCGGCCGATGCAGAGGTTGCCGCGCACTTCGAATCCGAGCGGGCGCGTGCCTTCCTGTCCTCGCTGCTGGTCCATGGCGTCACTGCCGCGGCGCTGGTGCTGGTGATGGCGGAGCTGGCGCGATCAGCGGCGCGCCGGGGGCAACGGAATCCTGGTCTCGTGGTGCTGCTTGCCGCGGCGGTTGGCGCAGGCCTGTCGCTGGTGCAGATGGCGTTGGGCGTGGCGCTCGCGACGACTGCCGCGGCGGATGATCCAGGCCGTGCGAGTACTCTGTTCGATGCGATCAACCGCCTGGACGGTGTGAAGATGCTGGCGTTTGCTGCGATGGCGCTCGGCGGCGTGGTGCTGACACGCCGCCGGATCCTGCCGCGCCGGGCAGGTGTGATAGCGCTCATGCTGGCGGGCACGCTGGTGCTCTCTGCCACCGGGTACCTGTTGCTCGACCCCGGGATGGCGACGGCCGCCTTCGTATCATTGCCGCTGCTCCTCATTTGGGTCGGGAGCATCGGGGTGGTCGTGGGACGGCGGTGAGCCTGCGTCGTGCCTTGTGCCGTTCACACAATCTCGTATAGGTTCCAGCCATGACGACAGCTCCGGTCCATCTCGAAGGCATCCACAATTTCCGCGCGGTCGCCCCGTACCAGGTGAGGGGCGGCAGGCGCATTCGCGAACGCACGATCTACCGCTCGGGCGCGCTCGACCTCATGACCCCGGCGGATGAGGACGTCCTGTCCCGGCAGGTGCAGCTCTCGTGCGTGCTCGACCTCCGCCACCCCGACGAGTCCGGGGACGCGAGCGCGCAGCACGCCCTGTCGGACGCGGTCCGGCGGCTCTCGCTGTTCCCCGAGCACCTGGCGCAGGAAAGCCTCATTGCGGAGCTCAACGGGCTCTACGGCACCGGCCCCAGCGCCCGGCGGTACTTCCACTACCTGGAGATTGGCCGCGAACGCTTTGTCGAAGCATTTCAGCTTCTCTCGGAAGAAGAGACGTACCCGGTGCTCGTGCACTGCACCGCCGGCAAAGACCGGACAGGGGTGCT
>SKSF01000160.1 GCA_007118095.1 Dehalococcoidia bacterium | reverse complement strand
GGGCTGTGTGGCGTGGTCCGGGCAACACCGGTAAACCCGCCAGAAATCTTCCATCACGGTCCACTGCCCCGGAGCCCGGCGGATGGCGTCTTCAAGAAGCTTGGCCCACCTCGTTGCTGCGCGGCAAATGTCGTGCTCGAGCTCGCCTCCCCGCGGGACAAGAAACGGCTCCTCGATCGTCACCCGCGTCCCGCGGCGGCCCACTCGCTCGGCGAACATCGGGAACACGAGGGCCCCTTCGCGCCGCGCAATCTGCCACGGTCCCCGCGGCACCCGCACGAAGCGGTCCATGAACTGGATGCAGACGCCGGTCCCGTGCAGGTCACGGTCGCCGAGGGTACAAAGCACTGTCCCGGCGCGGAGGTCGCGAAGCGCCGCGCGTGCCCCCGAAATTGTGGCTTCGTAGTAGTGCCCTCCCCCGCTTGCACGGATGTCCAGCAACACTTGCGCATAGGCGCGCTCGGCGAGCGGTTCAACCAGTGCCGCGAAGTCGCGGCCACGGCGACTCAGCGCCTGCACCGCGACCTCGGGATTCCCAATGTGAGCGCTCACGATCATCGCCCGGTCAGCCGCGCGGAGCTGGTCCAGCCGTTCTTCGCCAACGATTTCCAGCTCCTGCGTGTTCAGCTCGTCCAGGTCCCGGTACTTCATCGTGGCCATGTCCACGTAATACCGCCCAACGTTCTTGAAGACCTCAAGCGATGCGTCCCGGGTGGCGTCGCGGTCACCATCCAGCGCGGGCAGAAGGTTCCGGCGCACCGCCCGCCGGTGCCCGTGCCGGTAGCGCCACGCCAGCCACGCCGCTACGTCGGCGAGCCAGTAGGCGAAGCCCGGGGTCAGCGCCGCCACGCGGCCTCCTGCACGGATGAGCCAAACTTTCCACATAGCTGCTACAGGGCTGTCCTATCAGTGCTGCCCGGCTGCGTCATCGGGCCACATATCGCGGAACATGTACCACTGCGCCGGGTGTTGCTCGATGATGCGTTCGTGTGCGCGGAAAACCGCCTGCATGATCTCGTGCGATGCTGCTGCGCGGTCCCTCGTCTCCGGGGGCAGTATCGCGTCACCCAGCGTCAGCCGCCACCCGGGCTGCTTTCGGTGCAGCCGGTAACAGGCCGCTGGCACCACCGGCACATTCGCTGCCAGCGCCAGCCGCGCGGCGCCATCCGGTACATGCGTGTGGCGGCCGAAGAACTTGACGCGGGCGCCCCCGCTACGCAGCGGCCGGTCAACGAGCAACAGCAGATGACGGCCCTCTTTCAGCGCCCGCAGTGGCCGCAACCGTGACTGCTCCATCGGGACGATCTCCATCCCCGCACGCTCCCGCGCGCCGAACACCTCCGCGTCGAGCTTCGGATGGCCGAACGATTCCGCGATGGCTGTAATCGGCAGTCCGCGCCCTGCCGCCGCAAGCGCGCCCACGTCCCAGTTCCCGAAATGCATGGCTGCCACAACGACTCCGGACTCGTTTGCCAGCTGGTCAAGCACACGTCTGTTCTCGACGAGTTCCGCCTGTGTCCCTGCCTCATCTGCCGGTAACCGCGCGAAATCCACCAGGTAGCGGCAATAGTTCACCATCGAGGTCCGCGCTGTCCGCTCCACGCGCCGCTTCGATGCGCCGGGCCCCAGCACCACGCGGTAGTTCTTGATCGTCACGCGGCGGCCGCGGCGCCAGGTGAAGAACGCTGCGTTCCCGAGCGCCGCCGCGGCGAGATACGCGGCGCCTGGTGGCAGCCACTGCACTACGAGCCGGATCATTCGCCAGGCTGCGTACTGGAACGCGCTCACCCGGATTTCCACCCTTCACGCGTCAATGGTGCCGGTCTCCTGCCGCTGCTATCGTCAAAGGCAAGCCCCAAGGAGCATCTGCGTGTCTCTTTCCTCCATCGACGTCGCCGCAAGTACCGATCCCGGGAAGGTACGCCCCGGGAATGAAGACGCGGCAGGAACAGCCTGGCACCCCTCGGGTGATGCCGTCCTCGTTATCGTCGCCGACGGTGTGGGAGGTCTCAAGGACGGCGCCTATGCGGCACAGCTTGCCATCGACTCCGCGACCGGTGCGTTCCAGCAAGCAAGCGGCGACTTCGAGCAGGTGGTCAACGATGCTCTCCTGGAGGTCAACAGACACCTCTTCGACCGCGCCGGTGGTGACGATACCCGGCTTGCCGGCACCACCATCGTCGCACTGGTCCTGCGCGAGGATGCATCCACCCTCTTCAATGCCGGGGATTCTCGCGGCTACCGGTATTCAGGCGGTACGCTCGAACAGGTCACCAGCGACCACTCCTGGGTGAACGAACAGGTCCAGGCGGGCCTCATGTCGGCGGAAGACGCCGAAAGCTCGCCCCAGCGAAACATCATCACGCGCTGCCTTGGTGTCGAGCCGGAGATCGAGGTCGACCGCTTCGATCTCCCCCCACTGGCCCACGGCGACACGTTCTTGTTGTCGACCGACGGGCTCCACGGCGTCCTCGACACCGCCGAGATATCGGGCCTGCTTGCCAACGACCACCCCGCCGACCGGATCGCCTTCGAGCTCATCGCCCGCGCGAACAGTGCCGGCGGCCCCGACAACATCGGCGTTGGCGTCGCCCGGCTGCCGCGCCGGTAACTCCCGCCAGGGGATTGGCGCCCTCGGTAGGATTCGAACCCACGGCCTACCGGGTAGAAGCCGGCTGCTCTGTCCACTGAGCTACGAGGGCGCACTCCCAATTCTACATACGTGCGCTGCGCAGTCCCGTGACGCTTGCCACCTTCGCTGCCATGCGCCACCATTCGCCCCGATGAAAGTCTCCCCGAGTGTCCGCGCCGTCCAGGTCCCCGAGGACAACCCCATGAACCCCGAGTGCACCACGATCTACCTCGTGGGGAACGAGCAGGCGCTCACCATCGACTCGGGGTACGCCATCGACCGCTACCGCTGGTACCTCAAGGGCTACCTGGCGGCCGTCGAACGATCCGAAATCGCGATGGCCGGGATCACCCACCACCACTACGACCACAGCGGCAACCTTAAATGGGCTGTAGAAGCCTTGGATGCCGACATCGTCGTGTCGAAAGAAGCGGTGCCGCTGCTGAAAGGTCGCCTTCCGAAGAAGCGGGTCGAGCGAATCCAGCCGGGCAAGTCGATCAAGCTCGAAGGCGGGCCCACGGTCCAGGTCCTCCACACCCCCGGCCACTCGGTCGATTCGCTTTGCTACTACATCGAAGAAGAAGGGGTCCTCTTCACCGGGGACACACTCCTGGGGTCGACCACGACGACCGTCCAGGACCTCGGCGCCTATCGCGAGACGCTGCAACGGCTGCTCGAACTGCCGAACCTCAACATCATCTGCCCCGGCCACGGCCCCCTCGTGTACGACCCTCGCGAGCGGCTCCAGTCGTACATCGACCACCGGAACCGGCGCGAACAACAGATCCTCGAGGTGCTCGAACAGAACGGCGCCGTCTCGAGCTGGGACATTATGCTCCAGCTCTACCCGGACATCGATACGCGCCTCCGCCGTGCAGCCGACAACAACGTCCGGTCGCACCTCGACGAGCTTGCGCAGAAGGGCCGCGTCAAGACCTACGATGGCATCCCGAAGCGTAAGCGCGGCCCGACGAAGAAAGCGGTTGAACATGCCAAAGAACGTGACCGCATCATCCGCAAGGCGAAGCGCTACGAAGAACAGGACCGCAAGGCCGAAGTGCGCGCACAGGAAAACCCGCCCACTGATGAGTGGAAGGAACCGCCGCGCTATGAACTGCTTGGCCGCGCCAATGATTGAGGAGTCCACCCCATGCCACGCATGAAACAGGAAATGCTCGACCATTTCCTCCAGCAGCCCCACGTGGGCGTGATCGCAACGCTGCGCCAGGACGGGATGCCCTACACCGTCCCGGTCTGGTGGCTCTGGAAGGACGGGTATTTCTGGCTCACCGGTACCTATTCCCGCGTCTGGTGCAAACAGCTCATGCACGACAACCGCGCTTCGCTGTGCATCGAATCCGGCCCGCCGGACACCGGGCACGTCGGCGTCGATGGCACGGTCGAACCGTTTGAGCTCCCGGACTTCGATATCTGGCCCATTTCCCGCGAGCTTGCGGAGAAGTATGTTGGACGTGGTGATCCCGCCAACGCGGAAGCAGTCGAAAAGTTCTTCGAGAACATGAAGACCGAGCCCCGGCTCCTATTCCGCCTTACCCCCGACGTGACACGCGCTATCGATATGCGCGTGTACCGCGGCAAGCGGGCTGACCGCGAACACCAGGAGCGCACAGCGTCCTCCTAGTGATGCAGATCGCGTTGACACGGTGCGTTGCTAGGATAGGATTTCTTTACGCATACCCAAGGCTGATGGAGGGAAGCGGGGTTTCCCCGTCCCAGGTTCTATGACGCATGAAGTCCACCGCCGCCTCGCCATAGGCGTCCAACCCGTTGGCAAGCAGGACGCAGAGGAACGCAAGCAGAACTTCGACGAGACATATCTCGGGTTCGATATCAACGCGGCCAAGATCGAGGCATCCCGGTGCATCCAGTGCCCCTCGGCGCCCTGCCAGGAAGCCTGCCCCGTCAGCAATGATATCCCCGGCGCGTTTGCGCTTATCGAAGAGGGCGACATCCTCGGCGCGGCAAACAAATTCCGCGAGACCAGCAATCTCCCCGAGATGTGCGGCCGCCTGTGCCCGCAGGAAAGCCTCTGCGAAGGCGCCTGCGTTGTCGGCTTCGCCATCCGGCCGGACGGCCGCAGCGAGCCGCCCGTCACGATCGGCAAGCTCGAGTCCTTTTGCACTGACTACCAGCGGCAGGAGCTTGGTGGATACCCGCTGCCGCGCTACATGCCAGAACCCACGGGCCGCAGCGTCGCGATCGTCGGTTCCGGCCCCGCTGGCCTGGCTGTCGCCGAAGACCTGGCGCTCGAAGGGCACAAGTGCGTCGTCTACGAATCCTGGCCCGAGCCCGGCGGCGTCCTCGTCTACGGCATCCCCAACTTCAAGATGCGCAAGGACATCGTCGACGAATACGTCGAATACCTGCAGCAGCTCGGCATCGAGATCCGCTGCAATGTCTATGTTGGCCGCGACATCACGGTCGACGGCCTGTTCGAATCAGGCTTCGATGCCGTCTTCATCGGCACTGGCGCCGGCGTCGGAAACGCAATGGGTATCGAGGGCGAAGAGCTCGAAGGTGTCCACAGTGCGACCGACTTCCTGGTTCGTGGCAACCTCTCCGGAGAACAGCTCCCCGAACACCTGCGCGAGCCCCTCCCCAAACCAGAGAACGTGGTTGTGATCGGTGGTGGCGATACGTCCATGGACTGCGTCCGCACCGCGATACGACTGGGGGCGGAGAACGTCTCGTGTGTCTACCGCCGGACCGAAGCGGAAATGCTCGGACGCCAGGAAGAACGCAAGCACGCGCGCGAAGAAGGCGTCAAGTTTGAGATGCTCACACTGCCGACGCGGATCATCGGCGATGACCAGGGCCGGGTAACCTCCGTGGAGTGCCAGCGAATGGAGCTCGGCGAACCGGACGACTCCGGCCGCCGCCGCCCCATTCCCATCGAGGGCAGTGAGTTCATCATCCCGGCGGACACGGTGGCCATCGCCATCGGGTACGGCGCCGACCCGATCCTTCCCCAGACGACAAAGGGGCTCAAGTCCGACAGGAAGGCGCTCATCCAGGTCGACCCGACAGGGCGGACAACCCGGCCCGGTGTCTTCGCAGGCGGGGATAATGTGAACGGTGCGGACCTCGTGGTCACGGCCCTCGCGGACGGCCGCCGGGCAGCCGATGCTATCGCCGCGTACCTGGACAGTCTGCCTGTCCGCTAACGGTTTACCACGAATTTACATCGCGGACCCTGTGCGCCCGCTTTCCTCTGGTCGAATCTGAAACTAGACCTCAGGAAGCAGATCCGCGGTGAACAAACCTCAATCGCTCAACATCTTCCTTCATCCCAACGCCGACACGAAGGAGCTCGGGTCGGTCCAGGCGACCGCCCTCATGCGCGTCCTGCGGCCCGCCTCCTTCGCGCTCTGGTTCATCGTCTTTGTGGGCCAGCTCATCGCCCTGGTCTCCACGGGCACGACCGAAGCCATGGGCTGGCTCCTCCTCGGCCTGACCACCCTGCTCTTCATCGGGATCCACCTCCAGTTCTGGTATGAAGAGTCCGACCAGGGCCGGCGCTTCCACCACGCCGTAGAGCGCATCCGGGGCAGGCTGTACGAAGACGACGCCACCGGCCTGCCGAACAGCCGCCACTTCGTCTTCGAGTTGCGTCGTCAGATGATGCGGTCGGTCCGCAGTGGCCGCGGCTTCTCCGTCGTCCTCACGGACGTCGTCCGGGAACATGAAGGGGCGAAGCTCCCCGCAAACGCCTACTCCGCGATGGCCCGGAACCTGCGGCAGGCAATGGGCGATGGCGATTTCCTGGCCCGGCTGCAGGACGGCATCTTCGCCGCAATCGTGCTCGACGAACCCGACAGGTCCGCTGCTGAGAAAGCCGATGGGTTCGTCCTCGCGCTTGGTGCGGCTATCCCGTTGGAGCAGGCGGACGAGCTCCATCCCGTCGTTTCGATTACCGGGTACGAGGGAGAAATCGAAGTCCGTGACGTTCTCCGGCGCTGCCAGCGCGACCTGCAGAACACGCGTGCTCGCGCGCTTGGGCCGCTCTCAGACGACCCCGGACGCATCGTCGGAAACGTCGCCTGATTCACCCGGCTCCCCTGGAGTGCGATGCGGCCCGCCACACGGTGGGTCGCATCATTCTGACTGGTAACAAAACGGCGCAGCCGTCTGGCTGCGCCGTCTCTATTTAGCTTCTGGAGCGGGCGAAGGGAATCGAACCCTCGTCTCAACCTTGGGAAGGTCGCGTTCTGCCATTGAACCACGCCCGCAAACCGCCACTCATCGTATCATCCCCCGGAAACAGAAACGAGGTGTTAGCCAATGCCAATTGCGAAAGAACTCGCCCTCACCCCCGAAGAGCTCGACGAAATGATGCTCTCCTCCTGGAACATGCGGATTGCCACCGTCGGCCCGGGCTCCCGCATCAACCTCACACCGCTCTGGTTCGGCTGGGCTGGGGGGAAGATTTACACCTACTGCCGCGGACAGAAGGTCGTGAACCTCCGCCGAGACCCCACCTGCACCGTCCTCGTCGATCGGAACGAACGCTTCCCGGAGCTCCAGGGCGTGATGTTCCAGGGCACCGCACGCGTGCTCGAAACGGCCGAGGAAGAACAGGCCGACCCCGATCTCGAGACCGTGCGCATGCAGATGGGTGAAAAATATGCCGGGGGTCACGGCGAGCCTTCGGAGCCCACGCGCAACGCCGCCACCTCCGCTGGCCGTAGTCGGCGATGGGTGGTTATCACCCCCGAAAAAACCGTGACATGGGACAACTTCAAGCTCCCGAACCTGCGTAAAGGGTAACCCGCACCCTTATCCTGGGTGCATGGTAGGATAGGAAGCATCTATCGAACGAGGTGCGGCTGTGTACGGCTATGTGCGCGATGTGCTCCTGGAGAAGGGCAACGCCGTCCATACCATCCCGCTGGGTGCCACCGTCCGCGATGCGGTGCACCACATGAACGCCTACGGCGTCGGCGCACTGGTCGTCTTACAGCTCGGGGACATGGTCGGCATATTCACCGAACGCGATGTGCTCAGGCGCGTCGTGGATGCCGGGCTTCACCCCAGCGTCACTCGCGTTGCAGACGTGATGACCGCCCCGGTACTCACCATCGAACTGGGAACGCGAGTGAGTGACGCCATGGAGCTTATGACCGAACACCGATGCCGCCACCTGCCCGTTGTTGAAAATGACGAGCTCGTCGGCATGATCTCTATCGGCGACCTGCTGCGCTGGGTGACCCGTGTACAGCTCAATGATATTAAGTACATGACCGAATACATCAGTGGCCCACGGCCCGTCTGAGACGGCCGTGGGCCACTGGGCCCGGTGCTCAAACGGCCACCCGCCGGGTTCCCTTTGTGGTTCTCCGGCCTGGCGGGTGGCCCCCGGTCGAATGTGCCCTACCGTCCCTTGAAGACCGGCTCCCGGCGCTCCACAAAGCTGAGCGCGCCTTCGCGGTGGTCTTCCGTCGTGAACAGGTATGCTAGCGAATTGCCCACGTATTCCCCCATCTCTTCCATCGAGGCATGACGCGACCGGCGCAGTCCTTCTTTCATGTAACGCATGGCGATGGGCGGGTTCAACGCGATCTTCTGTGCCACAGCTGTCGCCGCCGGAATGAGCTCGTCGGGTTCCACCACCTGGCTCACCAATCCGATTTCGAGCGCTTCGTCTGCCTTGATCACGTCTCCGGTAAACAGTAGCTCTGCCGCCTTCGACGGCCCGACGATGCTCGGCAGACGCCAGAGCCCGCCCAGGTCGGATACCAGCCCGCGCTTGATGAAGAGCTCGCCAAACTTGGCCTCGCTCGAGGCGATCCGGATGTCAGCAAACAGCGTCAGGTCCATCCCCCAGCCGACTGCCGCTCCGTTGACCGCCGCGATGATCGGCTTGTCACATTCGAGCGCCGCCTTCGCTGCTGGTGTCGGCCGCGGGCGGACATCGCGTAGCCGCTGCAGAGATTCGTCGCGCTGTTCGCCCAGCATGATTTGCTTCACGTCATCGCCCGAGCAGAATGCCCGCCCGGCGCCCGTGATGATGACGCACCGCACCTCCGGGTCGCTGTGCGCCTCTTTCAGCGCCGACTCGAGCTGGGCATAGGCCTCGCGGGTAAGCGCGTTCATCGCTTCCGGCCGGTTCAGCCGGATTGTCGCGACATGTTCGTCAATCTCGTAGTTCACAACGTCGTAGTTCATTCAGTCGCTCCGTCGGGGTGCTGATGCCCGAGTATACGGACAGCCTTCCGGTCACGCTCCCTCGCCGAGCTGGCGCTTCATCCACTCTTCGGCGGACTTGATGACATCTGGCCCGATCTCGAAGTGGCCGCCGGGCAGCCAGATCAGTTCCTTCTCGCCCGGCAGCGCCTCGTAGAGCGCTTCGGTCGACTCCCGCCCGATCAGCTCGTCCGATTGCTTTGCCACGATGCGGACCGCGACTCCTGCAAGGCCCGGCACATAACTCTCGGGGCCCGTTGCCGGCCCCACGAATCCACCTTCACCCACCAGGCAGAAGGCCGCCGCACGGAAGCGCCCGTCTTTCGAAACTGCCGGTATCCCCAGCATGCTCCCCAGTGAATAGCCGACATAACCGATCCGCGACATGTCGACCGGGTACTGGCTGGCAATGTGGTCGATAGCCGAGCTCACCTCCGCCGCGAATTGCTGCGCGATGATGGGCTGTAGTTCCTTTTCCCGGAACAGCCCCATCGGATCGTAATCGTCACGGTCGCCGTGCATCGGTGCGTCCAGCCCCGCGCAGATCCACCCCCGGCGCGCCCAGAGCTGCGCCGGCTGGCTCACGAAATAGTCATCCTTCGAACCCGTGCCCGGGTGCTGGATGAACACCAGCGGCATCGCCTCATCGGTTTCCGAGGGCATCCACAGGGCGCCCGGCACCCGTTCGCCATCCTCCTCGAACGAAAAGCGCACTTCGCGCAGGTCGTCTCGTAGCTCTTCGCTGAACTGAAACGCGCTCACGGCATTCCCCCTGGTCAATCGTCATCGACGCGGCTCTCGCCGGGCTGCACAATACCGCGAAGGGCAGGCAGACGCATACGCATCTGCCATTTGAGCAACGGAGCAGCACTATGACGACCGAATCCACCCCGGCCAACCAGGAATGGGCACATCGCGCCCGCCAGCACCTCTGGGTCCAGAACAAGCAATACGCCCGGCTCGAAGACCCGGGCGAGCTCCCCGTGCTTGACCGGGGTGACGGTATCTACCTCTGGGACGTCGAAGACCGTCGCTATATCGATGGCCTCTCTGGCCTCTGGGTCACAGCCGCCGGACATGGCCGCACCGAGATCGCGGATGTCGCCCGCGAACAGATGGCGAACCTCGCCTATGCCTCGACCTTCGACTTTGCGACACCCCCGGCTATTCGGCTTGCCGAGAAAATTGCCTCGCTTGCCCCGGGCGACATCAACCGTGTCTACTTCACGAACTCGGGCTCCGAATCCGTCGAGGTCGCGCTCAAAATGGCGCGTCAGTACCACTACAACCGCGGCGACCGGAAACGCTACAAGGTCATTTCACGCATCGGCTCGTACCACGGTCAGACCTTCGGCGCGCTCAGCGTGAATGGCGCTGCATACGCCCGTCGCACACCGTTCGAACCGCTCCTGCCAGGCGCCGTCCACGTCCCCGGTATCAACTGCTATCGCTGCCCGTACGAAAAGACCTACCCGGACTGCGAGGTCTTCTGCGCGCGCACCATCGAAGACCGCATCAAGTTCGAATCACCCGAAACGGTGGCGGCCATCATCGCCGAACCCATCTCTATCGCGAACGCCAACCAGGTTCCACCGGCCGAGTACTGGCGCATCCTCCGTGAGATCTGCGACCGCCATGGCATCCTGCTCATCGCCGACGAAGTCATCAACGGCTATGGCCGTACCGGGAAGTGGTTCGGCATTCAGCACTTCGATGTCGTGCCCGACATCATCACCACCGCCAAGGGCATCAGCTCCGGCTACATCCCGATTGGTGCGGTCCTGGCGCGCGACGCAGTGGCGGACGCCTTCGTCGGTGGCACCGACGAGGCGTTCATGAGCGGGCTGACCTTCGGCTCCCATCCCGTTTCAACGGCCGTCGCCCTCAAGAACATCGAGATCCTGGAGCGCGAAAACCTGGTCGACAACGCCGCCGCGATAGGCGAACACCTGGCAACGCGCTTCGAAGCGTTGCGCGAACGCCATCCCGTCGTCGGCGAAGTCCGCGGCACCGGGCTCCTGTGGGGCATCGAAATCGTGAAGGATGCGGCCACCCGCGAGCAATTCCCGCCGGAAGAGGAGATTGGAGCCCGGCTCACGGCGAAACTCCGCGCCCGCGGACTCCTCACGCGCGCCGGGACCCTCATTTACGTTGCGCCGCCGCTGGTCATCAACCGCGAGGAAGCCGACACGACGGTCGACATCATCGATGATGCATTGACGGAGTTCGAGGCCGAGCTCTAACGGGGGGTGCCTTCGTCGAGGGGGCCGAACTTCGGCTGCCGCTTCTCGACGAAGGCCTTCACCCCTTCCTTGTAGTCGGTGCCGGTCATCATCTCGCGCAGGAGCCGCTCGGATTCCCGGACGGATGTCCCCACGTCCCCGTGCAGGTCCGCGGCGATCTGCCGCTTCGTCGCCCGCATCGATGC
The DNA here is from genome assembly GCA_007118095.1 of Dehalococcoidia bacterium. Taxonomy (GTDB): domain Bacteria; phylum Chloroflexota; class Dehalococcoidia; order Tepidiformales; family Tepidiformaceae; genus SLAK01. The sequence goes on along the minus strand of SKSF01000160.1, from coordinate 6,094 downwards.
CGGCGACACGTTGCGTATGAGGTCCCGCGCGTATCCGTACGTGACGTCCATCAGCTCAGCGCCTTCGACCACGCGGTTGAGGAGCCCCATCTGCGCAGCTTCCTCCGCCAGGATGGCACGGCTCGAGAGCAGCAGGTCGTTCGCGTGCGTCACCCCCATCAGCCGCGGCAGCACCCACGACAGCCCGTATTCCGCCGGCAAGCCCAGCTTGCCGTGCGCGGTCGTTAGCTTGGCGCCCGCCGCGGCGAACCGCAGGTCGGCGTAGCACGCGAGGGCAAGGCCGACACCCGCCGCTGGCCCATTGATCGCGGCGATGACTGGTTTGCTTAGCCCGAAGTGGAACGCGAAGTTGGCGTCGAACTCGTCCCGGATGCCGTAGCCGGGATTTGCCATGTCGTCGGGCGTCCCCGGGTCATAGCCGCCCTTTTCGATGTGCCCCTCCAGTGCCGCCGCATCGGCGCCGGCACAGAACCCTCGCCCCGCGCCCGTGACCACCACAACCCGTACTTCCGGGTCATTCTCGGCCTGCCCAACACACCACCGGTATTCGGTGTGCATTCGGCCCGTCCATGCGTTCAGCCGGTCGGGACGATGCAGTGTGATCGTGGCGATGCCGTCGTCCACCTCGTACCGGGTTGCCTTCAACTCCATTTGTCGTCATCCCCGTGCCGGTCCCGGACCGACGCGTTCTCTCCGCGGTCCATCAAAGACATCGCCAGGGCCTCCCGTCGTGCCCGCTCCAGTTCGGGGTCATCGCCCACCATCCCCTGGGTCAGCGTCGCGACGACCATTTCTGGCCACCGGTTGTACGGGATGCCTGCTGCGGCGAACTCGTAGCACATTGCGTGGACCCGGTCCGCGCTGGCGCGGTCGGCGACGAGCGCCGCCGCATAAGCCAGCGCATGGCCCGCCTGGTCGTGCTCACCAGCATGCACGAAGCGGCTAATCGCTCCGAGGTCGACCGGTTGCTCATCCCGTTCGCCTGTCATTGCCTGCCCCCGGTGTACATGGCGCGCGCTGTCAGCCGTCCCGCCGGACAGCGCCGGGGATGCCGTTCGGGTCAACGCCGCGCCCGTAGAGCTGCATGTTGTGGCTGTGGCAGAGCTGGTGGAGGTTAAACACCGACAGCATCGCCTGCCATTGACCCTGCGCCTCCTGCGACTGGTTCACGGCTTCTTTTGTCAGCTTGAGTGCGAACGACGGCTTCTGCGCGATCTTCTCCGCGATGCCCAGCGTGTAGTCCGCAAGCTCGTCGCGCGGCACCACGTGGTTCACCATTCCCAGCCGGTGCGCTTCCTCGGCGCTGACCCAGTCGCTGGTGAACAGCATCTCCTTCGCTTTCCGCGCTCCCAGCTCCCACGGGTGTGCAAAATACTCGACCCCGCACACGCCCATCTGCACCACCGGGTCCTGGAAGGCTGCATCGTCGCTCGCGACGATGAGGTCGCAGACCCACGCCAGCATGAGCCCGCCCGCGATGCACTTGCCCTGGACCTGCGCGATCGTGGGCTTCGGGATGTTTCGCCACCGGCGGCACATCTGGAGGTAGATTTCCTCCTCGTTGGCCATCATGCCTTCAGCTCCGGGCAGGTCGAACCCGGCCCATGTACCCACCACGGGGAAATCGTTGTGGGTCTTGCCGCTGCCGCCACGCAGGTCGTGCCCTGCGGAGAAATGCGGGTCCGACCCGGCGAGGATGATGACCTTCACCTCGTCGTCCTGCGCGGCGTGGTCGAACGCGGCGTTCAGGTCATATGTGAGCTGCAGGTCCTGCGCGTTGCGGGCATCGGGCCGGTTCTGGGTAATTCGGGCGACATGCGGCGCTGGCATGTCATACAGGATCGTTTCGAACTGTGGCATGGTTCTGCCCTCCTTCGCAGAGCGAGTTTACGGCCCCTGTCGTGCCCCCGCAGCAACGCCGACGCCGGAACGCGCGTCCTCAGTCCCTTGGGCGGCAGATCACGCCGGCTGCCGGGCAGCCAGGTAGAGCCCGCCAGCCACTCCCAACACAGCGCTGCTACTGGCTCAAGCCATCCCGCTGAGCCCGAGCATCAGCCCATACGACAGCAAGCACAAAGACCGGCGCCGAAACAAGAACCACCGCAACCGTGCGGTTGCGGTGGTTCTTGTTTCATCGCGGAAGGTGTCTCTCACCCTGGCCCGCGGGCTGCCTAGCAGTGCTTGCACTTCCCGTAGAGCTCAACTGTGTGGTTGCTGAGCTCAAAACCGGCCGCCTCGGCTTCTTCGTGAATCGCCTGGTCAAGCTGCGGGCTGCTGAACTCCGTCACCGAACCGCATTCGTTGCAGATGAGGTGATGATGGTGGCTCGACGTCGATAGCACATAGCGGATGCCGCCGTTTTCCAGCGTCACGCGGCAGATGACGCCCAGCTCCTGCAGCAACTTCACCGTCCGGAAGACCGTCGCACGTCCGATGTCCGGGACGCGGTCACTAATCTCCTCGATGGTCAGCGGCGAATCGGCCGCCGCGATGGCCTTCAGAACGCCACGGCGCGTTGCCGTGATGCGGTGGCCTTCCGTTTCGAGGAGTGCTTCCGTCTGGCTCAGGAGCGACGAGCTTGATGACATCATGACCTCTCATGTGGCATGGGTGCCCGTCGGACGCGTCACGCCCCGGGCCCTCAACCTCAGTCTACCCCACGCTGTGAGATTGCCGCACAACGCCCGTGCTCAAAGGAGCCGGTAAACCTCGTAGCGCACACTCCCCTCGCCCGGCGCGCCGATTCCGACAGCCTGCACGTGGTTTAACCATGCATACTGCTCATCACCGGTTTCGAAGGTCGGTGCGCTCCGGATCTTCAGCCCGTCGTCCCCCGGGACGCCGATCCCAAGGTACGTCATGAGGATGGCCGCCCCATCGTCCGTCTGGAGCAACAGGCGTACGTCGAGCTTCACCGAACCGTCCGGGCGCGCGGTCACCCAGTCACCGCCCGGCGCTTCGGCGACCGTTCCTTTCAACTTCTCGCCTTCGAACGTGCCGCCCGTGACTGGCACGATGACCCTGGTCCCCGCCGGTCCGTTCTGGATAACCTTCCGGTCGCCCGTGTACGCAGTGATCGTAAAGAGGTGCTCTGCCTCCAGCGTCGTTGCCATTCTCGCCTCCTTGTCTGACCCGGGTGGGCCGCGGCATTCGTACCGCCGCCGCGACGGGCTGTCAACGGCTTGAGCCGAACCCACGCGCGCTCCATCCTGACCGCCAACCCCATCACCCCGGAGGTGCCGTGCGCATCTATAGCTGGAACGTCTGCGGCATGCGTGCCGCCGTCAAGAAAGGGCTCGTTGAATGGCTCACCAGGACGAAGCCATCGGTCCTCTGTGCCCAGGAGGTGCGCGGCACACCCGACGTCATGCCCGCCGAGCTTACGGACCTCCCCGGCTACCACAAGGAATGGGCGCCAGCCGAACGAAAGGGCTACTCTGGCGTCGCCACCTTCACCCGCCGGAAGCCGAAGGCTGTCCACTGCGGCCTCGGTATCGAACGTTTCGACATCGAAGGCCGCGTGCTCATGACACAGCTCGACGACCTCGACATCTACAACGTCTACTTCCCCAAGGGCGTCGCCGACTCTCCCCGCCTCCAGTACAAGCTCGAGTTCTACGATGCCTTCCTCGAACATATCAATGCCCAGGTGCGCCGCGGCCGGAACGTTGTCTTCTGCGGCGATGTGAACACGGCCCACAACCCGATCGACCTCGCCCGTCCGAAGCAGAACGAAAAGACCTCGGGCTTCCTCCCCGAAGAACGCGAGCACCTGGACAAATGGGTCGATCACGGGTGGGTCGATACCTTCCGCTACCTCCACCCGGACAAGGCCGACGTCTATAGCTGGTGGACCATGCGTGCCGGCGCGCGCGAACGGAACGTCGGCTGGCGCATCGACTACGTCTTCATCCACGAATCGCTGCTTCCGCGCCTTCGCAAGGCGGGCATCGATACCGGCGTCCACGGTTCTGACCACGCGCCCGTTTGGGCCGAGATTGTGCCTGCGCGGTGAAGCTCTGACGCCGGGCCGCCTCTGCCGTTACAATCCCCTTCCAATATCCCGAATAGTGCAGGCACGACACACCAGGAGGGGTTGTGACAACGACCGAACCATCACCCGCGACCGCAAACTGGCGCGACGCGTACCAGCGTCGGCTCGCTTCTGCGCCCGAAGCGATGAACCTTATCCAGAATGGCGACCTGGTCGCCCTCACAATCCTTGCCCCGGCCGCGCTGTCCGGCGCCCTCCACGCCCGGGTCCAGGAGCTCGACAGCGTCAACATCCGCTTCCTCGCCCCGCGCGAGGCCGACTTCTTTACTGAAGACCGCAACGGCGAGCGCGAGATCGAGCTCTTCATTGGCGACTCCATCCGCCCGGCCCATGAGGCGAAGATCGCCACGTATCTGCCAAACACGTTCATGCTCGGCATGAAGGCGTTCGACGCTGGCCGCGCCGAAGCCCGCATCCCCGATGTCTTCGTCACCCCGTGCAGCGAACCCAACGGCCAGGGCTTCGTCCATTTCGGCCCGCACATGTGGACCCGCAAGGCATACACACGCCGCGCAAAGCGCACCATCGCCATGGTCGATCCCAATATGACGCCGGTGCACGGCGACGTCTGGATGCACGTCTCCGAATTCGACGCCTTCATCGAGGGCGCCATCCAGCCCGTCGATGTGCAGGCGATGGAAGAGCGCGTGCGCAACGAATCACCGGCCGAAGAGCACGAACGGCGCTTCGAACTGCTCCGCAACGCCTCGACCGAACAGCTACAGCTCGTCGAGCAGATGTTCCACCTGACCCCGGTTGAGATGCTGGAACAGGCGCTTGGCTTCGCCCCGGTCGATGACGCTGCGCAGGGCATCGCCAACAACCTCCGCCAGCTCATCCGCGACGGCGACACCATCCAGGTCGGCGTCGGCCAGCCAAGCCAGCTCATGTTCAAGGCTGGCGCCTTCGACGACGCGAAGCACCTGGGCCTGCACACCGAGCTGGGCTCGCCCGGCCTCGCGAAGCTCTGGGCCCGCGGCATCCTCGATAACTCGCAGAAGACCCTCCACCGCGGCAAGGCCGTCGCCGTCGCCTGGAGCGGCTGCGACGGCGAAGACCTCAACATCATCCGCGACAACCCGGCCTTCCAGCTCCACGACCCCGACTACCTGCTCGACCCCCGGCTCATGTCGCAGAACCGCAACATGACCTCCATCAACAGCGCGGTCGCGGTCGACCTGCTCGGTCAGATTGCCAGCGAAGACCGTTTCGGCGGCAACATGATCAACGGCACCGGCGGGCAACCAGATACGCACATCAGCGCCAGCCTGTCCGCTGGCGGGCGCGCCATCACCGTCCTCCGCTCCACCGCAATGGAAGGCGCCATCAACAAGATCGTCGCCCAGCACGAGGCCGGGACGCTTGTCACCATCCCGCGCTACCTGGCCGACACCGTCATCACCGAATACGGCGTGGCCCGGCTGCTCGACAAGAACCACCGCCAGCGCGCGGACGAGCTCATCAGTGTCGCGCATCCGGACTTCCGCGCCGAGCTGCGCAAGCAGGCCGAGCAGCTCTGGGGCAGGCTGTCGATCTAACCGTCCGCCTCGCCCGCCGCCTTCAGTTCGCGGGCCGTCTTCAGCAAGAGGTCGACGTACGCTTGCGGCGTAAGGGCGTTGTCCAGCAGCGCCTCTTGCGCCGTGAGCGCGGCGACCACGAATCCCGTGTACCGCGCGCTCGCATCCGCCGCCCACGGGTCCGTTGAATCCGGGTCGGTGACCCATGCCGCGATGTCGTGCGGGAATGGCATCCCCACGCGCTCCGGGATGCCCTGCGTGGCCATCAGCGCGCTTGCCTGGTCGCTGGCGCCGCCTTCTGCAGGCGGGGGCAGCGCCTCGACCGTCTGCCGCGTGAGCTGCTCGAGCTGCTCATGCGCCTGCTGCGCCGACGCCAGCAATGTCGACGTCCCCAATGCGCGGCTCGCCGGTGGCTGCTGGAGATATTCCTCGAACATCCGCAGCCCCTCGCGCACTCGCTCCTCGAGCGGCCGCTCGTCCGCCGCCGCACCGTCGTTTTCGTTCGTCATGACCCGATTGTAGG
>SKSF01000164.1 GCA_007118095.1 Dehalococcoidia bacterium | reverse complement strand
GTGGTGCCGGGCTCTTCGTAGCGCTGGCTAGTGGCCCAGGCATAGATGAAGTAGATCATGGCGGCGGTGTGGAGAATGCCAGCGGCAACGGCGAAGCTGATCCAGATGGCATCGCTATCGGCGTAAGCCCGCGCCAGGTGCATGAGGAACAGGCCGCCGACGCTCAGGATGACGAGGAGCATGCCGACCCAGAACTGGCCAAAGCTCCGAATGGCGATGAGGTAGGCGGCGGCGATCCCGCCGAGAGCGCCAGTGGTCGCCACACCGGGGACAAGGGGGTTACGCCGTGCGTCCCAGCCGTCGAGGAAGTCGACGCCAACTGCGGTGAACACGAGCGCGAGGAGGGTACCCACGCCAACGATGAAGAAGCGGCGCGCCAGATCGGAGCGGTCGCCAATGGGCGCTTTGGGATGCTTGGACTGGTCGTGGAGCTCGTGTGCCTTGTCGGGATCGACGGGCACTTTGGCTGAGAAGTCGGTCATGGCAGTGGGAATGATGCTGTCTTGCGCGCGGGACTGCAAGGCGGGATGGCGTTGTAGTATGGGCTCATGCACGAAACGGCGGGCGAACAAGCGGCGACAGCGTACCGGGTGGTACGCGTAACCAGCGACGTTGACAGCTTTTCGGAGCTGCGGGACGCCCTAGAAGCAATGAGGGCGGAAGGTTCAGCGCGGGTGCTGGTGCTCGACCTGCGGGAGCCAGGTTTTTCGCCCCGGGACAACCCCAGGGTGCTGGAGCACTTTGTCTTGCCCACGGTGGCGGCGTGGTCGGGCGAGCTGGACGAGGCCCGGCTTTCGGCGGGGCTGTTCTGTGACATCCGTGTAGGCGAGGTTGGCCAGCGGCTGACGTGGGCGCCTTCGATGCCGGGTGCGGGACGTGATCGGCTGGCGCGCGTGCTCGGGGTACAGGACGGGGATGTGATGACGGCGCTCGCGCACGGGATGCTGGAGTCGGGGCTGGTGAGCGCGCTTGCGGCGGATGATTCGCTGGCAGAGGCGGAGCGGATCGCCGGGGTGATCGCATCGCGGGGACCGTTAGCGACGCAGCTTGCGAAGGAGGCGCTCTGGCGAGGGCTGGCGTTACCGATGGAGCATGCGTTGCGTTTTGAGACTGATTTGACGTTGTTGCTGCAGACGACGAATGATCGAGCTGAAGGCGTGGAGGCGTTTCTCGCGAAGCGGCCTGCACAGTTCACAGGGACGTAGGGACATTACCGATGATTGTTTTGCTGGAAGAGCAGGAGGCGTGGTCGCTGATGATGCTTGTCACAGCGGTCGCGACGGATAACGCGGACCTTTCGGAAGAGGGGAAAGAGGCTATCCGGAAGTGGCGTGGCGAGCTCCGGGAGGGAAGCGAAGCCCTCGAGGAGCTGACCGACGAGATGAATGACGCAATGAACACGCATATTGATTCGAAGTTCATGCGCCGTGTGAAGTCGCGCGGGAAGCGCGCGGAAACGTTGCGGAGGTAGGGCGATGCGCGTGGAGTTTACTGACGACGAGGTCAACGAGGCGCTGATTCTGCTGGTGAACAAGATGGCAGATGAGGCCGGGCTGCCCGACAAGGATCGTGCGGCCCTGAAGCGGTGGCGGTCTTCGGAGATGAAGCTGGGCAGCGACGAGCTGGATGACCTGGTGCGAAAAGCCAACGAGGACCTGAAGCGCGGGATGGATCGCAGGGAACGCAGCCAAATCCGAAAACCTGACTGGCGCCAATAGGCGCCGCCGCCCGTGGGAGATGGAATGAGCGAGCCGGTGTTGTTCGATGTGGACGCGCGGGGTGTGGCGACAATCACGCTGAACCGGCCGGAGCGATTGAACGCGATCAACCTGGAAATGCGCGACCTGTTGTGGCAGTACCTGCTCGCGATTCCCGATATGGCGGATGTGGAGGTGGTGGTGTTTGCGGGCGAGGGACGGTGTTTTAGCGCGGGGGCGGACATCTCGGAGTTTGGGACGGCGCCGAGTGTGATGGAGTCGCGGCGTGCGCGGCACGACCGGGACCTGTGGTGGGAGCTATTGCGGCTCCCAGTGCCCACGATCGCACGGATGCACGGGTTTTGCTTCGGCGCGGGGCTGGAGCTGCCGCTCTTCTGTGATGCGCGTATCGCGATGGAAGGGACGACGTTCGCGCTGCCGGAGGTGACGCTGGGATACATCCCGAGCGCAGGCGGCACGCAGACGCTGCCAAGGGTGATCCCACCGGGGGCGGCGGCACACATGATTCTGACGGGCGAGCCCATCGACACAGTGGCGGCGTTGCGCTGGGGGTTGGTGTCGCGTGTGGAGCCAGAAGACGAGATGGCCCTCGCACTGCGTGATGTGACAAACGAGGCGCGGAGGCAGCCAGACGCGTTTATGCGTCGGCGCCAGGAGATGGCGCGGGACTAGCACGTTCGCCCTCGGGGCGGGGAGCAGATGGATGACAGAGGGCCGACCTACGCCGGACGGTGAAGCACCCCGGCCGGTCCTGGGTGGTTGCCTGGGGATGTTGCTTGTTGCGGTCTTGCTCGTCGGAATGGCGACGTTTGTGCTGATCTACCTGGATTCGGGTGCGGACAGGGGGCAACTGGCACTGCGGGATTACCGGAGCTACGAGGAGGGGAGTGTGGAGTACGTGGGGGAGCGGAATCTCTGGCTTGTCCGGTTTTCGGACGGCGGGTTCGTGGCACTGGACGACCTCGACCGGGCGAACCGGGGGGCGCGCGGAGAGCGGTGCCGGGTGCAGATCGTGGGTGCGGAGGACCGGCGGTTGCCGGAGATGCTGGATGATTACCAGGGTTCGTTCAGCGAGCGGGCGCGGGGGTTGCCTTTCCTGTTCCATGAGTCGTGCAATGGGGCGGTCTACGATGCGGACGGGCACCGGCTGGACGAGGCGGGGCCCAACCTGGACCGCTACCGGGTGGGGCGGCGCGAGGAGACGGGACAGCTCGTCGTGGATGTGAGCGAGCGGATTTGTTCAGAGCCGCGCGGGGACGAAGACTTTGCGCGAGTGCAGTGTCCGAATTGACCACATGAGAAACGAGAAAGGGGGAACGGGGTGCTGCGGTTCGCGGTAGCGGGTGGTTTTGCGTAGAATCCGCCTCGCGTTTTCCCGAACCTTGAGACCCCGGAGATTCCATGAACACTATCGAATTCCTGCAGATTTCGTCGGCGATTGTGCCCGACCGCGAGGCGCTGGTGGAGGTGGGCGGATCGGAAGCCCGCGTGACGTATGGCGAGATGATGCCGCGGGTGGAGCAGCTTGCGGCGGCGCTGGCGGGGCTTGGCCTTTCGAAGGGCGACAAGCTGTCCGTGATGTCGGTGAACAGTGCGGAATATGTCATCACGTATTACGCGTGCGCCATGATGGGCGTGACGTTTGTGCCGCTGAACTTCCGTTCGAAAGACGAGGAGCTCACGCACATGATCAATGTGAGCCGGTCGAAGGCGGTGCTGGTTTCGGACCGGTACGTGGAGCTGCTGGACCGGATCAAGCCGACGCTCGAGGGCGTGCAGCATTTCATCTGCTATGACGGCCTGCGGGATGGCTACAAGGACTACAACGACGTCATCGCACAGGCGGGTGACGAGGTGCCGTTCGCGGATGTGGACGACATGGACGAGACGATCCTGATGTTCACCAGCGGGACGACAGCGCTACCAAAGGGTGTGGTGCTTTCGTACCTGGACCTGACGGCGTACGTGACGAACACGATGAGCCCGGCCGACCCGGACGTGCACGAGAAGACGCTGGTCTCGGCGCCGTTTTTCCACATTGCGGGTGCGACGGCGATGATGTCGTCGATCTGGGGTGGCCGGACGCTGGTGATCCTGCCGACGTTTACGCCGGAGGGCTGGCTGGAGGCGGTCCACCGCGAGGGCGCGACGCATGCCTTCGTGGTGCCGACGATGCTGAAGCGCATCATGGAGGTGCCGAACCTGGAAGGGTATGACCTTTCGACCCTCCAGCTCATCACCTATGGCGCCGCGCCGATGCCGTACGAGGTCGTGCGGAAGGCCTGCGATATCTTCCCGCCGCGCGGCGTCTCGCTTATGAACGCGTACGGCCAGACTGAGTCGACTTCGACGCTGACGTACCTTGCGCCGGAAGACCACGACCTGAGCGTGGACACGGAGACGAAGGAGCGGCGGCTGCGCTCGGTTGGCCGGCCGATGGACGACGTCGAGATCGCGATCATGGACGACTACAACAATCCGCTGCCTCCGGGAAGTGAGGGCGAGATCTGTGTCCGGTCGGACCGTGTGATGAAGGGGTATTACGAGCAGGAAGACGAGACGAGCGAGACGATCGTCGACGGCTGGCTGCACACGGGCGACGTGGGCAAGGTGGACGATGGTGGTTACCTGTTCATCACTGGCCGGAAGAAGGACCTGATCATCCGGGGTGGCGAGAACATTTCGCCCGGGGAGATCGAGAACACATTGACTGCCCATCCGAAGATCGATGAGGCGGCGGTGATTGGTGTGCCGGACACGGACTGGGGTGAGGTCGTGAAGGCGATCATCGTGCTGGCGCCGGGAGAGAGCATCACGGTCGACGAGGTGGTGGAGCACTGCAAGGCGAATCTCGCTTCGTACAAGGCTCCGCAGTATGTGGCAGTGACGGATTCGCTGCCGCGGAACGTGATGGGCAAAGTTGTAAAGATCGACCTGCGGAAGACCCACGGAGAACCGCAGAACGACAACGTGAGCTAGCGTGCCCCAGGGCGCGCCAGAGCGTGACATCGTAGCCAGGATGGGAAGCGCATGAGCGAGGCGAACGAGGCAGCGAAACAGGGGCGCGCAACGCGCTTACGGGCCAGCGCGGGCGGTCTTGTGATACCGGTGGCGGTGCTGGCAGCCATCTCGTCATTCGAGGTGGGGCGCACGGGCACGGCATCGCGCGAGGTGTACTGGAACATCGAAGTTCCGACAATCATGTACTTCGTGTTCGCTGTCTCGGTCGCTGTGATCGTGGGGGCGTTCGTGCAGCGGATGCGGCTGTGGCGGCTGGGGCGCGGTTACAGCGTCTCGGACAACAAGGGCGCCCGGCTGACTAATGCTCTGACAATGGGCGTCGGGACGAGCCGTGTGGTGAACGACCGGTATGCGGCGGTGATGCATACGTGCCTGTACACCAGCTTCATCGCGCTGACGCTGGTGACGATCATCCTGGCTATCGATGATTACCTGCCGCTCCTCTACAACCCGGACCAGCACCATGCCTTCCTGACGGGGAATGTGTTCCTTGGCTACCAGCTCTTTGCGGACGTGTTCGGCATCGTCGGGCTCGTCGGTGTCGGGATGGCGGTGTGGCGCCGGTACGTTGGGCCGCCGCCAAAGATCGGCTGGGACAAGCGGCGGAGCGAAGACGCGATCATCGTTGGGCTGCTGGGCCTGGTGCTGTTCACGGGCTTCCTGGTGGAAGGCCTGCGGATGGCGGCGACGGAGATCCCGCAGGGCAATGAGAACTGGTCGTACTGGTCGCCGGGCGGCTGGGTGATTGCGAAGGGCGTGGAGAACATGAGCATCTCCACGATCGAGAACATTCACGTGGGCTTCTGGTGGTTCCATGTGGTGGCGGCGTTCGGCCTGCTGGGGCTGATGGCGATGACGAAGTTCCGGCACATCGTGTTTGCGCCGGTGAATGGCTTCTTCAAGCGGCCGCGGACGCAGGGGTACCTGGAGCCGATGGGCGACTTTGAGGAGCTGATCGAGTCGGGCAAGAGCCTTGGCGCGAGCCGGCTGGAGGACTTCAGCTGGAAGCAGCTCTTTGATTCGGACACGTGCGTCCGGTGTGGGCGATGCACGGATGTGTGCCCGGCGTGGAACGCTGGCCAGCCGCTTTCGCCGATGGCCATCGTGCAGGACCTGAAGACGTACATGAACCACGCAGGGCCGCTGGCTATCGCGGGGAAAGACCCAAACGAGGAGCTGGAGCAGCCGCTGGTCGGCGGATACATCAAGGATGAGTCGCTGTGGGCATGCCGCACCTGCATGGCGTGCGTGGAGGAATGCCCGGTGATGATCGAGCATGTGCCGACGATTGTGGACATGCGGCGCTACCTGGTGATGGAGGAGGCGCGCATCCCGGCATCGGCACAGGCAGCGCTGCAGAACATCGAGCAGCGCGGTCATCCGTGGAGCGGGACGCAGCTCACACGTGAGACGTGGATCGAGCAGCTCCGTGAGGAAGGCTTTGACGTGCCGATCTACGACGGGAGCCAGGAGTACCTGTACTGGGTCGGCTGCTCCGGCGCGCTGGTGGAGCGGAACATGCCGATCACGAAAGCGGTTGTGAAGCTGCTTATCGAGTCGGGGACGAGCTTTGGCGTGCTGGGACAGCAGGAGACGTGCAATGGCGACCCGGCGCGGCGGCTCGGCAACGAGTTCCTGTACGCGACGCTGGCGGAGGCGAACGCGGAGTCGCTGAACGAGATGGGGGTGAAGCGGATCATTGCTTCGTGCCCGCACTGCTTCAACACGTTCGCGAACGAGTACCCGGACTTCAACGGCCGTTACGAAGTCATCCATCACGCGGAGTTCTTGCAAGAACTGCTGGCGCGTGGCCGTCTGCAGCCGCAGGACGGGACGCAGCAGACGATCACGTTCCACGATTCTTGCTACCTGGGGCGTGCGAACGGGGTCTACGATGCTCCGCGCGAGGTGCTGGAGGCTATCCCGGGGCTGGACCTCGTGGAGATGCCCCGCAACCGGAACCGCGGCCTGTGCTGTGGCGCCGGCGGGGGGAACATGTGGCAGGAAGAGACGGGGACGCGTGTGAACCAGCTCCGCGCGGCGGAGGCGGCGAACACCGGCGCCGGTGTCGTGGCGACGGCGTGCCCGTTTTGCATCCAGATGTTCGAAGACGGCATCCCGGCGGTGCAGCCGAACGAGGACACGCGGAGTATCCAGGCATTCGACATCGCGGAGATCCTGGAAGTGAGCATCCAGCCGAAGCCGGCCGGGGAGCGCGAGAGCGGCGAGATACCGCCGGGAGTGGTCTAAGACAAGCTCTCCCCTCCAAGCGCTCACCCCTGACCCCCTCTTCCAACGCGTTGGGAGAGGGGGTTTTAGCTTGGTCTTCCTTAGTTTGGCCACACGCTTTGAACGGCCTGATGGAGGATTGGGGTTGTGCCGGCCGGTATGACGGGGCGGTTGCTTTTGGCGGGCTGAACCGCGGGTTGGTACGTTGACAGGCGCCGGGTATACCCGGGGAGGTGACACGTGCCACTGAGTCATGAAGAGCTTCGCGCCGAGCAAGAGGTGACGCTGGTGTCGCCGCGCAGGCGGTACGGGGTACCGGCACGGATACTGTTTGCGGCGATGGATTTGCTGTACGGGAAGCGAGGATCGCTGGAGAAGTTCAAAGTGCTGGAGATCGTGGCACGGGTGCCATACCAGAGCTGGGAAGTGGTGTCGTATATCGCGATCACGCACATGTACCCGGACCGGGCTTTTGCGCGGGAGATGTTCGAGCGAGTGAAGATGGCACGGGACGCGCAGGACAACGAGCAGTACCACCTGCTGATCCTGGAAGACCTTCTACAGCAACGGCGGCGGCGGACGTCGTGGGTAAAGCGGCGGATCGTCCCGCAGATCCTGGCGATCCCGTACTACTACACGACGTGGATGATGACAGCGTTGCGGCCGAGCTGGGCCTTTTCGCTGAACGCGGACTTCGAGGATCACGCTGAGCATGAGTACATGCAGTACGTGGCCGACCACCCGGTAGCCGACCAGACACCGATCCACAGCGTCTTCCTGGAGGACTACGGGCATTTCGAGACGCTCGGCGACCTTCTGCGGAACATCGGGCTGGACGAGCGGCATCACAAGGAGGACAGCCTGGAGTGGATGGAGAAGCCGACTTCGGGTGGGCTGCTGGCGCGGCTGGGAACAATGCGTGAGCTTCGTGATTGATAGCGGCGGGCGATGCGACTGCATAGCCGATGGTACGCGTCGCGCGGTAATCGCCGTTGCTTCGCGCATGTGCGCGAAGCGCGTTGGGGACCCGGTGTGCTCGCGCGCTTGAGACCGTGGTTGCGGCCGGCCGGGCGCCCGGTGAAGCGGGCACTGGCGAGGGTGACGTTGTGGCGGTTGCGGTGGGTATACCTGCGTGAGGATATCGACGGGGTTGCGGCGGAGCTTCGGACGTTACGTACGGGGCACGCGGAGGGGTTGCGGCGATTCGGGGCACGGGTGGCAAAGGACGCGATGGTGGTGGGCCCGCTGAGCATCGTGAATGCAAAGACGGACTTCGGGAATCTCTCAATTGGGAAGGGGACACACATCGGGAGCGAGGTGTTCGTGGACCTGGCGGAACGGGTGGTAGTGGAGAGCGGGGCGACAATTTCAATGCGAACGATGATCATCACGCACTTCGATGCAGGGCGGAGTGCGCTTGCGGAGCGGTTTCCGCGGCGGACGGGACCGGTACGGATTGGCCGGGATGCCTACGTCGGGGCGGGGTGCATAGTGCTGCACGGGGTGACGGTTGGCGAGGGGGCGCTGGTGGGCGCGGGGGTTGTGGTGACAGAAGATGTGCCGGCGGGGGCGATATTGACGCGGGAGGGCCTGAGGGCGCAGAAGGATCGGCGCCCGTAGCATTGGGCTGATGGATATTGCGCTGGGCAGCCTGCTGTCGCTCGTATACCGGGTGGTGGGGGTTGGCTCGATGGCGTTGATGACGGTGGTGGCGGCGCGGGCGTTGCCGGTGGATGAGTTTGGGCGCTTTTCGGCGCTGATCGTGCTGGTGGGGGCGGCGGGCTCGATCGCGGCGAGCTATGCGAGCTCGGCAGGGTACTTCGTTTCGAACCAGGGGCGGGAGCCGGCGGAGGTGGCATCGAACACGATGCTGATGAGCGCCGTGGGCGGTGGCGTTGTCGGCATCGTGGCGATGGGGGCGCTTGTCTTCTACGACGGGGAGCACCGGACGCTGATCCTGCTGGTGGGCCTGGCGATGTTCCCGGTGATCGCGCGGTCAGCACTGGGCGGTGTGTACCTGGGGACGGCGGCGCTGTTGCGGTACAGCTTCGCGGTGCACGGGTTCGGGTTGCTGACGGTGGTCCTGATGCTGGTTTGGGTGGTGGGACTTGGTCAGCGGACCGCGAGCGATGCGCTGGCGATATGGATCGCGTCGCAGTACCTGGTGCTGGTGATCCTGGCAGTTGCGAATGCCGGGTGGTGGGGCTGGTTTGCGCGGCACCGACCGGACGGGCAGCTCATGTGGCACATCCTGCGGTTCGGTGCGTTTACGGGTCTGGCTGGTTTCGTCGGGTTTTTCAACTACCGGATCGACCAGCTCCTGGTGATCGGGCTGGACGGGGCGACGGGCGCGGGGATCTATGCGACGGCGGTGCGGGTCGCGGAGGGCGTATGGCTTTTTTCGACGGCGGTTTCGGTGGCGTCGTATTCGGCTATTGGCACGCTTGCGCGGGAGGAGTCGGCGCGGCTGACTTCGGAGGCGGCGCGGCACACGCTGGTGGTGGTGGCGGGGGTCGCAATCCCGATTGCGCTGGGGGCGCCGCTAATTTTACGGCTGTTGTTCGGGCAGGAGTTTGTCGAGGCGGAGTGGGCGTTGCGGATCCTGTGCGTGGGGACGGTGATCTGGTCGCAGCAGTCGGTGATTTCGAACTACTACACGGTGCAGCTAGGGAAGCCGTGGATACCGTTGCTGATTGCGGTTGGCTCGGTGCTCATAAGTACGGTGACTTCTATCATCCTGATACCGCAGATCGGGTATGAAGGCGGTGCCTGGGCGACGACGCTAAGTTATGGGATTGCCGGTTTGTTTTCCACAGTGCTTTTCCTGCGGATGACGGGGGTGGATCATCGTGAGCTGTGGCTCGTGCGGAAGGCTGACCTGGTGACCTATGGGCGGCTGGTCCGGCGGTTGCAGGCGCGCCTGATACCAACGAGCAGGGGAGCTTGATGCGAAGGCACCGCATTGCTGTCGTTGGCCTGCCGTTCTTTGGCAGGCGGGTGGCCCACGCACTCCGGGAGGCGGGGTTTGCCGCACAGTACCTGCCGCACCCCGGGCGGAAAGCTCGGCTGTGGCCGCGGACGGTGCGGGCGCTCGTACGCGCGGACCTTGTATACACAATCGGAAGCAGTGCACGACGGGGTGGGCCGGCGGACTTGATGGCGCGCGCACGGCGGAAGATCGTGATGCACTGGGCGGGGACGGACGTATTGCACGCGCTGAACGACTGGCGGGCAGGACGCGTGAGCGAAACCCTGCTGGCACGTGCGGAGCACTGGGCGGCGGCGCCATGGCTGGTGGACGAGCTGAAGCCGATGGGAGTGCGCGCGGAGGCGCATCCGCTTCCGATGGTCATCCGAACCGGGGATGACCTGCCGCTACCGGAGGATTTCCGGGTGCTAGTTTACCTGGCGACGATGCCGCACAGCGCATATGACATCGACGGGACGATGGAAGTTGTACGCGCTCTGCCGGAGATCCCCTTCGTGCTGGTGGGGGGCTACCAGCCGCGCGATGTGCCGCCGAACCTCGAGGTTGTTGGCTGGGTAGAAGACATGAAAGCGCAATACGCGCGGACATCCGCTTTACTCCGGCTGGTACATCATGACGCTATGTCGCATTCGGTCATCGAGGCGCTGGGCTACGGGCGCAACGTGCTGTGGAATTACGGGATCCCGGGTGTGCAGCCGGTATCGGGTGTGGACGATGCGGTGGCCAGGCTGCGGCAACTGGCGGCTCAGTATGACCGCGGTGCCTTGAACGAGACCGGTATGGAGACGGCACGAGCATACCGACCGGAACGGATCATCCCCGAAGCCACGGAACGATTTCGAGGCCTGCTGGCGTGACCTTGCTGCGCGAGGTGTTCGACTTCGGACAGCCGGAGGCGCGTCTGCGCGCCTTCGTGATCTTGCTGGTGGCGGCGCTTGTCTCGCCGGACATTCCGCTACCGGGCGGGTTGCCGGCGGTGCGGCTGGAGCAAATCGCGCTGGCAGTCTTCCTGCCGTCGTTGGCGCTCTATCTCTGGCGGCAACCACGTGCGCGAACGCTGTACCTCGTAGACCTTGCCTTCCTGGTACTGGCGGGGGCACTGACGCTGACCCTGCTGGTAGCGCCGGTAATCGTGGACGGTGTGGGCCGCAGCTACCGCGATGTGTTCGAGCTGGCACGACCCGCGGAATACTGGTTGCTGTTTCGGCTGGGCCTGACGGTGGTCCCGGAGCTGCGGACGTGGAAGGCGACGGCGACGGTGTTGCTGGGCGCGGCGGTGGGTTTGACGACGTTTTCGCTGCTTCAGTACCTGAACCCGGGGAACTTCAATTCGGTTGTGACGGACCTGTGGGCGACGGCGCACAACCTGGAGGGCGTGGAGCGGCGCGGACGTGTGCTCGGGACCACGGGAAACGCCAACTATTACGGCATCCTGAGCGGGTTCTTCCTGGTGTTTGCACTGGCCATTGTGCTGCTGCGGGAGCACCTGGCCATCCGGTATGCGACGTGGATCGCGGGCGCTGCTGCGAGCGCGGGTGTGCTTTCGCTGGTGATGTCGCAGTCGCGGACAGCGACGCTGGCAGTTCTGGGAGCAATGGCACTCGGGCTGGCGCTTGTGTGGTTGCAGCGGCGCGGGCGGGCGGCATATGGGACGGCGATCGGGATTTTCGTTGGGGCGACCATCGCCTCGGTCGCGTTCGTGGAGGCGGTGCCGCCGCAGTTCGGGTCGTTCCATGAACGATTTGCGCCGGCGGCGCTGACGGAGGATTCGTCACTGACGATCCGGCTTTCTCGCTGGCAATCGGTATTCGCGAGCTTCCTGGAGAGCACCCCCGACATTTGCGAAGGCGAACCGATGGAATCGCGTCCCATCGCAGCGGGGCACGATTATGAGGGCGGAACTGGGGCACCAGCAGCCGACGCCGACGCAAGGGCGCGGGACGAGCAGCGGAAAGATGATGTCGCGGAGATTGCGGATGCGATCGTGGCGTATTTCTGCGTGGAGGGGGTCTGGCCTGCAGATGGTGAGCTCGAGACGTTGCTCGTGCCCGATCATTTGGACGAGATGCCGGTGGACCCGGCAACGCGGGAGCCGTACTTGGATTATGTAACGGGCGGCGGGATCATGGTGGGTGCGGAGCTGGAGAACCCGGCAGACCCGGAAGGCCCCGTCTACACGCTGGGGACGATACCGAACTTCGTCTTAAACCCCAGTTTCACATCGGGTGGGGACCGGCCAGCTTCGTGGATGACCTCGGGCACGGGGCTGGCTGACGACGCGGTGGCGGAGCGGGTGGACGATGGACTCTTCGGGGATGCGGCGGTGGAGGTAGCTTTCCCGCCGGGCGGCGCGCTGTACCAGAACGTGGTGTATGCGTTCCCGGTGGATACGCCATTTACGGCATCAGCCTGGGTGCGTTCGGTGAGCGGTGAGGAGGAAGAGGTGCAGATCTACCTGGTGGGGCAGACGTTGCAGAACGAGGTGATTGACCCGCTGGCGGAGGCGCGGACAACGGTCCCGGCGGACGGTTCGTGGACGCCGGTCTCGCTGAGGTTCGACACGCCGGCGGTAGACCGGTTGCAGTTACTGCGGTTCCTCGTGCGAAGTGATCAAGAAGCGCGTGTGCAGCTCGATGGGACGACACTGACGCGCGGGCCTTTCCCAGCGAGTTTCCATCGCGTGACAAATACGGACCCGGCGGCGCTCGCGCCGGACGACCGACCGGGCTTTTCGGATTCGCCGTTGCTGGGCGTTGGGCCGCGGAAGGACCTGCAGGTGGGGAGCGTGGACAACGAGTACGTGTTGTTCATGGAGAGCTACGGGGCAGTGGGGACGCTTGCATACCTGGCGATGTGGGTCGCGGCGCTGGCGGCGGTGTTCCGGACCTGGATGCGTGGGACGGCGCCGGCACGGGTGTTTGCGCTGTCGCTGGTGGTGTTCATCTTCGCGGTCGGGGCATATAACGTGGCGGCGGGCAGTTATTACCACTTTCAGATCATGGCGGTGTTCTGGCTGCTGGTCGGCGTCGTAACGGCCGCTGGCACGGGTAGCAACCCTCCGGGTGAGGAGGAGACATGAGTGACGAAGGACGGCTATCGCGGCCGGTCCGAGTCTGCGTGCTGACGTCGGTACACCCGCCGTTCGACACGCGGATCTTTCACCGGGAAGCGAAGGCTGCGCGCGATTTCGGGTGTGAGGTGACGCTGCTGGCGCCGGGCGCGCCGCGAGGGCGTAAGGAAGGTATCCGGTTCCGGAGCCTGCCAGGCGGGGGCGGACGATGGGCTCGGCCGCTGCGCTGGCCGGTGCTGTTCCGGAAAGCACTGCGCACGAGGGCGGATATCTATCACTTTCATGACCCGGAGCTGCTGCCCTGGGGACTGCTCCTGAAGTGGGTGACAGGCGCGGCGGTGGTGTACGACTCGCACGAGTATTTGCGGGAGAACCTGAGCACAAAGCACTGGATCCACCCACGGCTGCGGGGCCCCCTTGCATGGTTCGCGGACCGGGTGGAGAAGTGGATCTCGGGCCGGCTGGACGCGGTGGTGGCGGTGACAGAAGACATGGCCCAGCGGTTCGAGCCATATCAGCCACGGGTGATTACGCTTCGGAACTTGCCGCCGGCACAGGAGATCCCGGAGCCGGTGGGGGGACGGGAGCGCGTTGTGATGTACGCGGGGCTGATGAACCGCGACCGGGGGCTGAACCTGCTGCGAGAGACGGCTCGCCGGGTCCGGAAGCGGCACCCGGACGTGCGATTCGAAATCTACGGGCCGGTTGAGTGGCACGGTATCGACGATGCGACGCGGGCGTTGAGCGCGGAAGAGTGGGCAGAGCTCGGCGTGGAGTTCAAGGGGAACATCCCTTATCAGGACGTGGGGCCGACGATGGCACGCGGGATGGTGGGGTGGCTTCCGCGGAGCCCGCATGAGCCCAACAATCTGCTTGCATGGCCGAACAAGCTCGTGGAATACATGGCATCCGGACTTGCAATAGTTGCGTCAGACCTACCGACGCAAGCGGATGTTGTCGAAGAAACAAACAGTGGAGTCGTGGTGGAAGCTGATTCAGCCGCGACACACGCTGACGCACTGTCGCAACTATTCGCAGATGAATCGCGTTGGATGCGGTATAGTGCCAACGGAAAGAAGGCGGCAAGGACTCGTTATACATGGGAGGCCGAAGCGCTGAAATTACGTACGGTTTACGGGGAGCTCGGCAGGGCTACCCCTTAGTTCGTTGACGCTATGACAACGGCGTCTCTACCATGCTCACGATGGGAGCCAGTGCTATGAAACGTGGATTAACCGTTTCCCGGATGGGGTTCGCGGCTGTGCTCGCCGGCGCGGTTGCGCTAGCGGGGATAACGGCAGCCCAGGCCGAGACGGGACTGCCTTCGGGCAATGAGAACACTATCGTCCTTGTGCAGAATGCAGGTGACGAAGCTGCGGATGTCGTGATGGACATCTACCAGCGTGACGGGGGAGCAGTGCCGGATGCGACGCGCTCTCAGCTGGGCATCGCCCCGGGTGGCACGGCGCAGTTCCAGCAGGCAGTGAACACGGAGCTGGAAGAAGGCTTCCGCGGTGTCGGTGTGCTGTCTTCGGACCAGCCGATCAATGCGCTGCTGGTGCGGGACATCGTCCGGCCGGGTGAACGCGAAGAGGCAAAGTCCTATTCGCTGGCGAACGCCACCGATGACGGCGGTCATGAGCTTGCGGCTCCGCTGATGTTCAATCAGCTCGATTCGAGTGGCCGCTGGTGGAACAGCCGGGCGAGCATTGTGAACGTGGGTGAGAGCATTGCCTGTGTGCAGCCCGTGTACACGCTCATGCCCGACATCGGGGGCGCTGGTGACGGCGGAACCGTGACGGATTCAGGCCCAGGCTGCAACGGCAATCCTGGTTACCCGGTCCAGCCTGGCGCACAGCTCACGCTGAGTTCGGAGGATGGCGACACGCCGTTCCCGTCCCAGACGCAGAACACGCAGTTCAGCGCGATGTTCGAAGTGACAAATCCCTCGAGCGACAACCGCATTTCGGCCGTGGTCGACCTCTACCGTAGTGACGGCAACCGGCTGCTCGGTGGTTACAACGCGCTGGTCCATGATGCAGACAACGCTGACGTAAGTGAGTTCGGGACCGAGGTGAGCGCACCGATCGCGATGAAGAGCACCAGCGGCTTCTACACGGTCGTCGGCGTTGCGAATTCGAACCCGAGCCAGGCGGCGAACGTGCAGATCGAATACATCGGGCACCTCGACGACGGGACCGGGCAGTCCTTCAGCCATACGGTCGACCTTGGCCAGGTGGAGGAAGGCGCTTTCCATTCGACCTATGAGACTGACGATATCCCGCTCGGTTTCATCGGATATGCGCGGGTGGTCTCGGACCAGCCGGTGGGTGTGACCGTTGTGCGTGGTAAGCAGACGGAAGCGTTCTCGGGTGAGAACGAAGCCGGCTACGCGGCGGTGAATGGTGTGCCGGAGGCACATGCTGACACGGAGTGGTCTTCGCCCCTGTACTTCCGCCGGTTCGCACCGGGCGCGGAAGGCACGGTTGGCTACAACAGCTGGTTCCAGGTACAGGTTGCGGGCGGCGGCACGGCGAACATCGATATTCGGTACGTGGGCGACCCGGACGTTGGCTGCCCGACCGGGCCATACGAACTGAGCACGAGCGTAACCGACAGCCAGGTGTTCTATGCGAACCTGGACGAGAGCCCGGCGAACGGGTTCCCTGCGGGCCAGGCGCCAAACTGCTTCCTCGGTGGCCTGGAGGTCACTTCGGACACAGACATCATCGTGATTTCGCAGGTGGGCGCTGACAAGTTCCCCGGCGGCGACTCCGAGGGTGTCACGAACGCCTTCCGGGGCGGAAACTAGCACAGCTCCACAACGGAATGAGAAGCGGCCCGGTCGACGACCGGGCCGCTTTTTCGTGCACGGCGTTTGCGGGTCAGGCGAAGCGGGCGTCGATGGCGTCGAGGATGGCGGCCGCTGCGGCGCCGTCGCCGTAGATGGACGGATGGGTAGCACCGCGGGGAGGCGCCTGCAGTACGGCAGTGATGCGGGCGGTATCGGCCCCGGTAAGGGCGTTCCAGCCGAGCTCGACGGTCTCGGTCCACTCCGTTTCTTCGCGCAGGGTGATGCAGGGCGTTTCAAGGAGGTAGGCCTCTTTTTGAAGGCCACCGGAGTCGGTGATGACGGTATCGGCGGCGCCTGCCAGGGCGACGAGCTGCGCGTAGCCCTGAGGTTCGACGGGTGTGACGTTGGCCGGAAGTTCCAGCTGGTGCGCCGCGAGTGCGGCACGGGTCCTGGGGTGGACAGGGAAAACCACAGTGCCAGCGCCAACGAGGGCAGCGAGGATGGCACTGAGGGATGCGGGGTCGTCGGTGTTCGACGCTCGGTGAATGGTGAGGAGGCTAAAGGGCCCGGAGGGGACTCCAAGTTCGGTTAGGACTTCGCTGGCAGCGGGGGCGGTCTCGCGGACGGTATAGAGGGCGTCGACCATGATGTCGCCCACCTGGACGGCGCGCGCGGCGAGACCCTCGGTGGCCAGGTTGTGCATGGCGGTCGTGTTCGGCGCCAAGAGCAGGTCGGAGCAGTGGTCGACCAAGACGCGGTTGACCTCTTCGGGCATGGCGCGGTTGAAGCTGCGGAGGCCGGCTTCGACGTGGGCGACCGGGACATGGAGCTTCGCAGCGGCAAGTGCGCCGGCAAGGGTGGAGTTGGTATCGCCGAAGACGACGACGAGGGATGGCTGCCGGGCCTCGATTTCGGCGGCGATGCCTTCGAGGGCGCGGGCAGTCATGGTGGCGTGCGAGCCGGAGCCGACGCCCAGATTGATGGCAGGTGCGGGGAGATTGAGCTCGCGGAAGAAACGGTCGGACATGCCTTCGTCGTAGTGCTGGCCGGTGTGGAGGAGAGTTTCCTGGTGGCCGCGGCGGCGTGCTTCGCGGGAGAAGGGTGCGAGCTTGATGAACTGCGGGCGTGCGCCGACGACGGAAAGGATGTGCATGGATCAAGAGTGAAGGGAGAAGGGAGAAGGGAGAAGGGAGCTCGCTTGGCGAGCAGGTTGGACGTTGAAGGTGGGAGGTGGGAGTGAAGGCAGGGGAATGTACCGGGTGCGTTGACCGCAGTTGGGGGTGGCCATAGGTTGACGGGGATGATCCGTAATGGTGTGCCACGGCTGGATGATGAACCGCTGACGTTGCCCGGGCGACCGCTGGTTTCGGTGGTGATCCCGACGTTGAACGAAGAAGAATACATCGCGGCGTTGCTGGATTCGCTGGCGGCACAGGACTACGGGCCGGAACAGATCGAGGTGCTGGTGGCGGACGGGGGCAGCTCGGACCGGACGCGATCACTGGTGATGGGGTACCGGGGGCCGTTTGCGCGGCTCTTGCTGGTGGATAACCCGAAGGTGCGCGCGAC
>SKSF01000002.1 GCA_007118095.1 Dehalococcoidia bacterium | reverse complement strand
TCCAAGCCAATAGAGTGGCTGCATTGAGCCTCCGCCGCGAAATGGTGGAATTCATCGTGCCATCCGGGTGCTTGCAGCGGCATCACGCCATGCTTTGCGGGTCCTCCCCTTCCAGGCGGTGACGTGTCCTGTATCCTCGGCGGAACCGAACACGAAGGGGAGGCGAGCGATGCAACTGCCCTGGCGGCTCAAGTTCGGCGTCTTCATGGCGCCGTTCCATCCCGTTGGCGACAACCCGGGCCTGGCACTCGAACGCGACCTGCGCACCATCCGGTGGCTCGACGAGCTGCGCTGGGACGAAGCGTGGATAGGGGAACACCACTCCGCCGGCTGGGAGACCATTTCGAGCCCGGAAGTGTTCATGGCACATGCGGCGGCGCAGACTTCGACGATCAAGCTGGGGACGGGCGTGGTTTCGTTGCCGTACCACAACCCGTATATGGTTGCGGACCGCATGGTGCTGCTCGACCAGCTCACGCGCGGGCGGGCGATGCTTGGCGTTGGCCCTGGTGCGTTGCCGTCAGACGCGTACCAGCTCAAGCTCGACCCGACCCGGCAGCGTCCGCAGATGGATGAGGCGCTCGGCGTCATCATGAAACTGCTGCGCGGCGAGGCCGTGACGCATGAATCCGACTGGATCCAGCTCCGCGATTCGCGCATCCAGATGCCACCGTACACCGAGCCGCACATGCCGGTGTTTGTCGCGAGCACGCTTTCGCCGGCGGGCCCGACCACGGCCGGGAAGCATGGGGCGGGCGTGATCAGCCTCTCCACGTTCATGCCAGCCGATGCGAGCGTGGCAAAGCAGTGGCAACTTGCCGAAGAAACCGCGGCCGAGCACGGGCAGACGGTCGACCGCCGTAACTGGCGGCTCATGATGCCCATCTACATTGCGGAGACGCGCGAGGAGGCCTACAAGGACGTCTCGGTGAAGGCGTACGAATTCCAGTACGACTACTTCGACCAGACGCTTGGCCGCACGTTCCAGTACGACGGGAAGCCCGAAGACTTTGCGCAGGTGATGGCGGAGACGGGTGGCGCCATTATCGGGACGCCGGATGACGCCATCCAGGCCATCGAGCGGCTGTGGGATGTGAGCGAAGGCGGCTTCGGCGGGCTGCTCGGGCTCGCGCACGAATGGGCGCCTTCGTGGAAGATGTACCGCAGCTACGAACTCTTCGCCCGGTACGTTGCGCCGCACTTCCAGGGACAGATGGATTCCATCCAGCTGGCGCAGTCCTGGGCCGCGCAAAACCGTGACGCGCTGAATGCGAACGAGGTCAGCGCGGTGGTCGCCGCGTTCAACACGCTTGGCTCCGCGGCGCCGGAGATGGTGCACGGGCAGCGGGTGCCCGGTGCGGACGACGATGTAACGTAGGCCTGCCGTACCCGCACCGCCAGGCCGGGTGGCAGGCCGCCGGCAAGCTTTCCCAGGGGAGAAACACATGGAAATCAAGCGTATGGACATCACAGAGCCGCCGATGCCGCGGATGAGCCGGATGGTGGAGGCCGGGGACTTCGTCTATTTGGCCGGGCTTACGGCGCCGGACCGTTCGCAGGATGTGAAGGGCCAGACGCAGCAAATCCTTGACGCGATTGACGGGTACCTGCAGCAGGCTGGCACCAGCCGGTCACGGCTTGTGCAGGCGCAGATCTGGCTGAAGACCATGGCGGACTTTGCTGACATGAACAGTGTTTGGAACGACTGGGTGGACCCGGAGAACCCGCCAGCGCGCGCGTGTGTGCAGGCCGAGCTCGCCCGCCCGGACTTCCTGGTGGAGGTCATGGTCGTCGCGGCGAAATAGCCCGGGGGCGAGCGATTAGCGGGTGCGCTCGTGCTCCTGGCCGCCGCGCACCTCGTGCGATTGTTCGACGTGGTGTTCGTGATGGTCGATGCCCTGGAGCGTAATGAGCTGCCGTCCGAACGCCTGATGGAGTGAGTGGTCGGTTAGGGACGCTCGCACGGGCCCGGTGGAGACCAGGTGGCGGTTGACCAGAACGGCGTCGTCGAAGGTGTCGTACACGCCCTGGATGTCGTGGGTGGCGACCATCACGCATTTCCCTTCGTCCGCCATGGTGCGGAGGAGCCGGAGGAGCTCCGCTTCGGCGGTCGCATCGAGTCCCGCCGCGGGTTCGTCGAGCAGTACCAGGTCGGGGTCGCGGACGAGCGCGCGTGCGAGGAGGACGCGGCGCTGCTGGCCACCGCTGAGTTCGCCGACCTGCCGGTTCGCCAGCTGAGCGGCGCCCATGCGTTCCAGTGCATGGATGATGGGCGCCTCCTTCACGCGGCGGAACCGGTCGAGCCCGAGCTTCCGCTCGTAGAGCCCCATGGCTACGACATCGCGGACGGAGACCGGGAAGTCCCAGTCGACTTCTTCCGCCTGCGGCACATAGCCCATGCGGTTGCGGGCCCGGCCTGGCGGCTGGCCGAACACGCGGACGGTGCCGTACCAGGGCGGCAGCAGGCCGATGAGCGACTTCAGGATGGTGCTCTTGCCGCTGCCATTCGGCCCGAGGACGCCCACCAGGCGGCCGCTTGCCGCCGTGAAGGTGATGTCTTCGATCGCGAGGTGGTTGCGGTAGCCGGTCGTGAGGCCGGTGACTTCGACAGCGGGTGTGTCCACATGTCCACTCTACGCGCGTGCCCTTCCTGAGACCAAATCTCGCTCGGACGCGTCTTCGTCCTGGCTGCTACGCTGGAACGAAAGGACTTACGGGAGGTAAGTAATGGCGGGAGCGGACACAACACAAAGCGGGTACATCGTGCTGGGGCCGGATGATTTTCGCGTGCTCGGCCCGGCCGACTTCGGCCAGCCGGGGCTTGAGGCGATCGAGTCGATAGGGCCGTTTGTGGAACACCGGCGGCTGGGGCCGCTGAAGACTGTGCACGATTCGATCATCGAGCCGGGGCTCGGCATTGGGCATCACCCGCACCGGCGGAACGAGCGCATTTTCTATATGGAAGAGGGGGAGCTCGACCACAGCGATTCGCGCAACGACATCACCGGCCACCTGGAGGCCGGCGATGTCGGCCTGTTCACCGAGGGCCAGCACGGGATGGTCCATTCGGAATGGAACAACGGCGATGTGCCGTCACGCATCTACATCCTGGTCTATGGCACCGACCCCATCCCGGAGGAAACGGCGTTCACCGCGCTGCGCGATGCGGAGACTCCGCGGTACGAGGAGGGTGCCGGCGCCCGGACGCGCGAGATGGTCGGGCCGAAGTCGCCGCTGAAAATCCATGGCGACATCCGCCTCTTCACCGATACGGCGCTGGACGACGGAGCTTCGGTCGACTTTGCTACCGGGACCGATGAAGGCGGTGTCGTCTCTGTTCGCGAGGGCACGGTGGAGCTGGATGGACGCGAGCTCCCCGCCGGGTGCAGTGTGCTCTTTCCGCCGTCTCCGACCGAACGCCGGCATACCTTCACTGCACGGGGCCCGGCGCGGATATTGCGGACGGTAACGGGGCCCGGGTAGGCAGGGACGCGGTCACTGGTTGTAGACGGCATCGAGGTAACCGGCGAACCCCAGGCCGCCGGGGGAGTGACCCAGGGCCGTAAGGCGCCATCCGACTTCGTTCCCGTGTTCCACCTGGTGGTTCACGATGTGCGCGACGACCTGCCAGGTGCGAAACGGGTGGCCGGGCCAGTTCGCCTTTTCCCTGATACGGTCGCCGTCGCCCGGCTGGAGCGAATCAACAAAGGTGAGCAGGCGCTCGTCCTCGGCTTCCCAAAAGCGCCGGAGGGAAGGCAGGTCTTCGAGCGGCTCGACTTCCCAGACCCAGCGGCTGTCGTTTACGCCTTCCGCGACGAGGCGCCACGAGTAGCTCACGTCGAGGATGTGGAGGAGCGTGTCGAAGACGCTTCCGTGGCTCAGTGACCCGCCGTTGAGCTCGTCCGACGAGAGCCGCTCAGCGGCGGCAAGCAGTCTGTTTCCTGTCCACGCATGGTAGGCGACAAGGGTTCGCAGATAATCGTCCGCGAGGGGAAGGGCACGCACAATGCACCCCGCATCGATGAGATGCGAACAAATGTACTACGGGTGTCAAGTCGCGTCGGCTGCTTCGAACTCTGGTGCGAAAGGGATAGGGGTGATGACGTCTACCAGGGCACCGGCGGGGTCGACGAGGATGAAGTGACGCTGCCCGAAGGGCTCGTCACGCAAGGGAACGAGCTGCTGCAGGCCTGCCTGGTCGATGAGGCGACGATGCTCTGCGTCCACGTCGTCCACCTCGAAGTTCAGGAGGACACCGGCGGTGGCCTGCCGATAGGGCTCCGGGATCGTTTCGTGGCCGGCATAGAGGACGGCGAGCTCGTACGCAGGGTCGCCGTCGCGCTTGAGACTGACATACCAGCCTGCGTCGAAGACGACTGTGAATCCGAAGTGTTGGACGTAGAAGTCACGGGTTTCCGAAACCGTCGTTGTACAGAGGACAGGGTAGAAGGATGTGAGGTTCACAGCGGCACCTTTTCGAGTGGATTACATACCGATGGTCGGTATGTGTCTGGCAGCGTAAATCCGTACCGGCGGTACGTCAAGCTGGTAGCATGCGGCTATGGCGGCGATGCGGCGTACCGGGCGAACAAAGGTCGAACAACGAGAAGAGACGGTGCGAGCGCTCGTGGCGGAAGCGCGACGGCTATTCTCAGCGCATGGCTATGCCAAAGTGAGCCTTGCGGAGGTTGCCGAAGCGAGCGGCGTTACAAAGGGCGCGCTCTACCACCACTTCAGCGGCAAGCCACACCTGTTCCGGGCGGTCCTGGAAGACGTCCATGCTGACGTCGCGGACCGCGTTGCCGGTGCAGCGGCACCGGGCGACGCCTGGGACCAGCTTCTTGCCGGGTGCAGGACATTCCTGGCGGCGAGCACCGAACCGGGAATACAGCAGATCATGCTGATTGATGCGCCTTCAGTGCTGGGCTGGGGGGCGTGGCGGGAGATCGATGCGGCGACATCGATGCAGCACCTTGAGGACATACTGTCGGTATTGATGGACGAGGGGGTGATACAGCGGCAGCCCCTTGCGCCGTTGGTGCACCTGCTGTCGGGCGCTATGAACGAGGCCGCACTGTGGCTGGCTCGTTCGGACGACTTACAGCAGGACCTTGAAGATACGATGGCAGCCCTGTCTGGCTTGCTCGGGGCGCTGCGGGTCGCGGGCGAGTCACGAGGGGCCCCGGCGGGCGATTGAGCTCCGTTCGACCAACGTGTAAGGCCCGGCATCTGCCGGGCCTTACACGTGCATGCCGCCAGTCTGCCGCTACCCCCGCGGGAGGGCGAGGCCGCGAGTGGCGATGATGTTGCGCTGGATCTCGCTGGTGCCGCCGCCGATGGGGCTTGTGGTGCTGTGCATATAGAAGCGGGCCAGGCGGCCCCC
>SKSF01000100.1 GCA_007118095.1 Dehalococcoidia bacterium | reverse complement strand
TCTGAAGCCCACAAGGCTGGCGTGGTGGGCGACACCGTTGGTGACCCCTTCAAGGACACCTCCGGCCCGGCACTCAATATCCTCATGAAGCTCATGGCGATGGTGGCGCTCGTCTTCGGACCGCTTTTCATCGGCTAACAATCGCGTATCAGCGGTAGACAGAAGGGGGCCTCGTGGCCCCCTTCTGCTTTCCCGGCGCCCGGTGCCCGGAGGCGACGCCGCAGGCGTGAACATCTTCACAGAACCATGACGTAGAGTAGTGTCATGCTGCTTTGGAACAGGCGGACGGCCCGGTGCCAGGCGCAGCAGCGGATCTCCGTAACGCCGCCTTCCCGGGTTGCCGAATGGCATTCTATGGCGCTCAGGTGTGCATTGGTGCTCGCATTGAGCCGGCCAGGTAGAGGCGGGATAGCACCTGGCGATAACTGCTTGCAATGCGTACCCGCCAGTGTAAATTGTGAAGCAGGTCGCAAGCAGGGCTTGACGCCCTTGTTATTGAATTGTTAGTGTCCCGGCAGCGGTTGACCGGTTGGTCACCGCCGCGCTCGGAAGTTGCGACGACTGCTTAGTGCGCTGCGCGCAACGGGGGACCCACCAATTGGGGTGAATTTGGCCGGCCGGGCCAATAGGGCGACCTTCCGTCCGAACCCGACAGCTAACCCCGTAGGCAGGAGGAAGGCCTGGCGAGCAGGAACGCTCGCTTCGAGGCTCTGCGTTGCCCTCGAACGTCACCGACTGTTCGAAACCTGAATTATAGCGAGAGGAAGAAGGAGAACCTATGCCTGCCTTGCAGGAAGCCCCGCCCGAATCATGTCCAAAGTGCCGCGGCTCCATCATTGTGGAGCGTGACTGGTACGGCACCTACGGCAGCTGCATCATGTGCGGCTACGTCCACGAAGTACTCACCAGTGCCCCTGTCGACCTTGCAGCAGAAGAAGCTGCGCTCCCCCAGCGCCAGCGGCGCCGCCAGCCCTCACACGGCAAGCTTCGCCTTTAAGAGACCAAATGACCAGGGATAAAAGGCCCCCGGCTACATGGCCGGGGGCCTCTTTACGTGCAGAACAAGCCACCCTATTATCCCGCCATCCGCTTGTGAGGTTGCTATGACCTACGTCCGCCTTTCGATCGCCCGTCCACGCCACGGCCAGGAAGAGCGCCTGCATGAGATCCAGGCCGAGCTCGCCAGGTGGGCGCGTGACCAGCCCGGTTGCCGCGAAAGCTACCTTCTTCACCCCCACGACGACAGCGGCGAGATCGCTCGTATCACCATCTATGAAAGCGAAGACGCGGCCGAGGAGGTGGCAAAGCACCCGCACCTCATGTCCCTGCGATCCGAGCTCAACCTGGCGGCCGAACCAGACCACGTGGAGCGCGGGTTCCACGCCGAAGCGGAGTACGGCACATAAGCGAATTCGGATCCGGCCAGGCCAAGCGTGACGTCCTGGTGATACCCGCGAGAATCCGGGTATCCGATGTGTCGTATCAGGGTGAACACTGATAGGGTCAGCCTGTCTCCGGCCGTATGCTTCCGCAACCTCGCCAGTCCACGCCCGGTCGTGAATGACCGGGTGACGGCGAAACTTCCCGCGTGCGGAGGCACTATGAAGCGCACGAGCCATATCCCAACCAGGACGGGGCATAGCCCTGGAAACGCGGGAGCAACGATCCGCGTGCTCCTGGTTGATGACCATGTCGTCATGCGGCAGGCGTTGCGCATGCTCATTGAAAGCCAGCCGGACCTGGACGTTGTCGCGGAAGTCGAAAATGGACGCGAAGCGGTGCTCGCCGCGGACAGGCATCACCCGGACGTTGTGCTGATGGATGTCGTCATGCCCGGGCTGAATGGCCTTGAGGCCACCCGGCAGGTGCGTCGCACCAGCCCGGCAAGCCGCGTGGTGATGCTCAGCGGCTTCGTCGACGAACAGCAGCTCCTGGAATCGATACGCGCTGGAGCCTCCGGGTACCTGGTGAAGCAGTCTGACGTCTCCGAGCTCGTCCTTGCCATCCACACGGTCTACCGCGGGAACAGCTACTTCTCCAGCGCCCTGAGCGAAGGCTTCGACCTGGCAGAGGTTCTCTACCAGGCGAGGCAGCCCGAGCAGCGCATGGGCGCCGACGCGCTCACGCCGCGGGAGCGGGAAGTGCTCCAGCTGATCGCCGAGGGGTATACCAACCAGGGCATCGCCAACGAGCTCATCATCAGCGTGAAGACGGTGGAGGCGCACAAGTCTCACATCATGACGAAGCTCCACGCCCGCACACGGACCGACCTCATCCGCTACGCGCTCCGCACGGGCATTGTCCACCTCGAGAGCACGAACGACGCTATCCACGCCGTCGCAAGCTAGCCCCGCCCGCATCCCTCCGCGCGAACGCCCGGGAGCAAACTGCCCGGGCGTTCATGCGTGTACGCCCGTTGGGCCCGGCCTGTGGGGGCCTTCGGTCGTACCCGTTTGAGACACCGCACAGACACCGCGGCCATGGGGGAATACCCGCCGGCTCCCTCAGGGTATTTCCCAACGCTACCTAGGGTGACGACGAATGTTGAACGCGCTACCACAGCGTGACAATGGACCCAACCCGGTGATAAGTGAGCGTTCACGGAACGCAGGGCACCGGGAAGGCTTCTAGCAAGCCAGTAAGGACAGGGGCATGAACGTGGCAAACAAGGGACAGGCAAAGACCGTTTACCCAAATTTCCACCATGAGTATCCCGTGTCGTCGCTCCGCAACGAGCGCTTCACCGTTAGCGTTAAGCCGGAGTCTCGTGAGCTTGCGCTTTCGACGCCCGCCGACAGGCGTATGTCGATCGCAGCTTCGCCACTGGCGCTTCCTCCCAACCTGGCGCCCGTGCGCGATAACTCGATGAGCTCCCGAGCTCATCGAAGAGGAACCGCTACCAAACCGTCGTCGAAGGATGCCCCCATGTCAGAAACGAACGCCACTTCGGAACCAGCGACTTCTCCTTCGCCCATTCCCGCGGATCGGGATGCGGCGATTGAGCAGTACATGCCGCTGGTCAAGTACGTTGTCGCGCGTCTCGCGGTTGGCCGGCCGTCCATCATCGACCACGAAGACATCCTCAGCTACGGCACCATTGGCCTCATCGAAGCGCTCGACCGCTACGACGACAGCAAGGGCGTGAAGTTCGAGACCTACGCGATCAGCCGCATCCGGGGCGCGATCATGGATGCCCTGCGAGCGCTCGACCGGCTCCCACGGTCGGTGCGGCAGAAGGCGAAGCGGATGGAGCAGGTCACCAACGGGCTGACCTACGAACTCGGCCGTGAGCCCACCCGTTCGGAAGTAGCGCGCGGGATGGAAATGTCCCTCGCCCAGTACGACAAGACGCTTGTCAATTCGAGCTGGGTGACCGTGTCACTGGATGGCATGGTCGAGCGCGACGAAAGTGGAAATGCCTCCGCTGCCGATATTCCGGCCGACCCCGACCAGGGAGATTTCACCGAGAATATGGATCAGCGCGAAACGCTCGCCGCGTTGACCAATGCCGTCCAGGGCCTCCCGGAGCGCGAGCTCCTCATCGTCAGCCTCTACTACAAGGAAGAGATGACCATGAAGGAGATTGCCCAGATCCTCGAAATCTCCGAATCTCGCGTCTGTCAGCTCCATGGACGCGCGATCGGCCGGCTCCGGACCCAGATGAAGGCCGACTCAGCCGCATAAGCGATCCCGGCGGTCCTGTCATATTGCGGGGCGGTGCTACTGGCGCCGCCCCGCTTTTGTATGTGGGGGGCGCCACCGCGGGGAAAGATAAAGGCGCATTCACCATTTGCCCGCCCTCGTCACCGCTTCGCTCCATTAAGTTTGGCTGCCCGTCGCCGAATATCAGGGTAGAGCGCCATGACTAAGGGCTTTCCCCTAGTCAGCCGGGACAATCCCGCCGGGCGCAACCTAGATACGGCAGGTGCAAACGTGACGAACGCGACCCCCGCCCCGCGTCATCCGCCACAGACAACGCATCCCGCCGCCAGCCATGTGGTCCTGGTGGGCAGGGTCATCGGCAGGATGCGTGAAGCGTCGAGAACAGGGGATGCGAAATGGATTGCCAAGGCACACCCCGCAACGTACGCTGGCCCTATTGTGGAAAATGACTCGAGGATCGAGAGCTCAGTACATCCCGGGCCCACGCGTGTGCCGGTTCAGGACCTCGATGCACGAGCCGCCCCGGATGAGGATGCAGCCGTAGCCGGGGAAGCCGCCGGTGACACCGACAGCTACGCGGCATCCCCCATGTGGGGCGGCCCCGCCGAAGCCGAGAGTGACAACCAGCGGCTCGAGCGGCTCATGAAGGTACAGAAGCTCAAAGCGGCCATCGCGGACGGGAGCTATGAAACCGACCCGGAGTCCGTGGCCCGCAAGATCCTCGAACGAGGCCTGTAACCACCCGGGCTCTGACTACGACGAGACGAGGACACCTGCATGACCCGTGCTACCCCCGGTAGCTCGGGTCATCGCGGTCGATCCAGCAGCCCGCGAAGCGGTCCTGGTAGCCGTCGGTGATGTCCAGCGGAAAGTCCCGGACGTAGGGCCACGAAAGTGCCACGATGCGTTCTGACACAAGGTTCACCCCGGCGTTGATCTCGAGCAGACGGCGCTGGATGTCCTTGCCGAGTTCGCGGCGGTCGTCCGTGTCCATTTCGACACGCTGCGCTTCCAGCAGCTCGTCCAGGTCATCGTCACGCACGGCGAAGCTGTTCTGGTGGCCGCTGCTATGGAAGTAGGGGTAGACCCAGTCGTCCAGGTCCAGCCAGCCGGTATCCGGGCCGGCGATCCACGGCGCGTCGCCGCCAAAGTGGCGGTCGACAAGCTCGTCTATCGGCACGTATTCCAGCCGCACATCGATCTCCAGGGCGTTCCAGAGCTGCCGTGAGATGAACGAGCCCAGGCTGAGCTGCTCTTCGGAGCTTACCTCGGCATGCAGCGTCAGTGAGGCCGGCACGTCGATATCGTCGGACCGCATACTCTCCAGCAGCGCGCGGGCGTCTTCGATGTCCCGCTCCCGGCCATCCTCTCCCTGCCGGTACCCCGGGACGTCGGCGAGCTCCGATTGCGACAGGGCCCAGTTCGTGACGGGCCAGCTCACCCAGGCATTTGGTTCGCCTGCGCCCTGGAAAAGGTCATCCACGAGCCCCTCCCGGTCGAGCGCGATGCTCAAGGCCTTCCGGAACCGCACGTCGTCGTATGGACTGGCCGGCGTATAGAACCGCATGCCGAAGAAGAGGGCATTTCCCACCTCCTGGCGGTTCAAGGACGGTATCGACTCCTTGAGCGCATCGGCCTGTGGGGCGCCCAGGAAGGCGACATCCAGGTCCCGGACGCGCAGCATCGCCTCCACCGTCGTACTGTCTTTCGGCTCGACCAGCGT
>SKSF01000180.1 GCA_007118095.1 Dehalococcoidia bacterium | reverse complement strand
TTCCAGCCCGCCGAGTACATGGCCAAAGGCTCCGTCTGGCTCTGTGAACAGCCGCCCACCTTCACAGGCCACATCCTCTTCGACGAAGATCTGTGCCGTGAACAGGGCCTCTAACATCGCGAAGCGCCCGGCCAGCAGCGCGACCGCCGTCATGATCGTGCTGCTGGCCGCGCTGGCCCTCGCCGCCTGCAACGGCGACGGCGACGAAGACCTGGACGCCGCCGAAGCTCTGGCCGAAACCCACGGCTACGAACCCGGCCACCCCGCCCTCGTCTTCGTCTACACCGACGGTTGACCGCCCTGAGCGGAAGCAGCTCCCGTGGTCGACGGGATAGAACGCGACTTCCCCGCAATGCAGGTCTTCCGCCTCGATTTCAACGACGAGACGGACTCCGCGGCCGCACGCGCCCTCCGCGCCACCCACCACCCCACCATCGTGCTCATCGACCCCGAAGGCCAGGTCCACCAGCGCATTCCCGGCCCCCCGGACGAACAATCCCTCCGCGACGAAACCCGCTCCCTCCTCCCCTGAGACATGCCACCCGGCGAAACGCCGGCCAGCAGCAATGCGCATTCCCCCCTTCTCCCAAAGCGTTGGGAGAAGGGGGAGGGGGCAGGGGGATGAGGGTTTGGCCGCAGCGTCGGGAGAATGGGCAGCGGAGGAAGGCTTGCCCCGCAACCTCCGTCGCGAGCGAAAACCCCCGGGACCGGACTTCCCACCTCCGTGCCATCCGTCGCTTAACCCTGGATCTACCGTCGGGTAGGCCGTCGTCGTTCGAGGCTCCCCCTACCATCCCGCCATGGCCCCGTTCCCCGGCCCCGGCACCCTGGATGGCCGGCCATCCGTCTCCTGTCCCGCCGCCCCAACCACCATGCTGCTCGACGGCGACCCGATCGACCGCCTCGAACTCCCCCACATCCCCGGCTGGGTGGACCCCCGGTAACGCCCTCCAACCTCCAACCTCCCACCTTCTCCCTATTCCCTCTTCCCTCCACTCTTGATCCATGCATCCGCGCGCATCCCTCGCCATCGCTGCCGGCCGCCTGGGCGCCGCCACCCTCCACCGCCTCAGCCGCGGTGGCACCGCCCTCCCCGGCGTCGTCGCCCTTCGCCTCGACCCCCGCCTCGCGACCCGGCTCGGCCGCCAGCTCCGCGCCGGCCGGCTGATCATCACCGGCACCAACGGCAAGACCACCACCGCCCGCATGACCTCCGCCATGCTCGAAGCTGCCGGCTCCCCCGTCCTGCACAACCGCGAAGGCTCGAACCTCATGCGCGGCATCACCAGCGCCCTCCTGGCCTACGCCGATATGCGCGGCACCCTTCACACCGAGCCGGGCACCGTCGGCCTCTTCGAAACCGACGAAGCCACGACCCCGCTGGCCGCCCGCGCCCTCCAGCCCACTGCCATCGCCATCACCAACCTCTTCCGGGACCAGCTCGATCGCTACGGCGAAGTCGACACCGTCGCCGCCTTCTGGCGCGAGGCCCTCGCCGCCTCGCCGCCCGGCGCCAGCCTGGTCCTCAACGCCGACGACCCCTCCGTCGCCGAGCTCGGCACCGGCTGGAGCGGTCCCGTCCACTACGTCGGCATCGATGACCCCGCCCACGCCGGCGGCCCAGTCGGCGCCACCGACGCCCGCTGGTGCCATGCCTGCAACGGCGATTTCCGCTACGAACAGCGCTTCTTCGCCCATCTCGGTCACTGGCGCTGCCAGGGCTGTGGTCTCGCCCGGCCCGAACCGGACACCCGCGCGACGGACGTCCACCTCGGGCTCGATGACGCCACGTTCACCGTCGACGGACTGGGCGAGGTCCACATGCACCTCACCGGACTCTACAACGTCTGGAACGCCCTCTGCGCCATCGGTCTGGCGCGAACCATGGGCCTGCCCAACGATGCCATCCGCGCCGGCCTCGAAGCCGTCCGCCCCGCCTTCGGCCGCCAGGAGCGCGTCGAAGTCGACGGCGTCGGGATGCGCCTTCTCCTGGCCAAGAACCCGGCAGGCGCGAACCAGGTCGTCCGCCTCCTCTCGGCGATCGAACAGCCATTGCAGGTCGCCGTGCTCCTCAACGACCGATTCGCCGACGGC
The DNA here is from genome assembly GCA_007118095.1 of Dehalococcoidia bacterium. Taxonomy (GTDB): domain Bacteria; phylum Chloroflexota; class Dehalococcoidia; order Tepidiformales; family Tepidiformaceae; genus SLAK01. The sequence continues at coordinate 3,292 of SKSF01000180.1, read as the reverse complement.
CAGGACGTCTCCTGGACCTGGGACGTCGACTACGAGTTCATCGCGGACCGCGTCTCCCGCTGCTGGGTCGGCGGTGACCGCGCCGCCGACATGGCCCTCCGCCTCAAATACGCCGGATGGCCCGCACCCCGCGCGGTCGAACGCAGCCCCGCCGTCCTGATCGATGCCATCCTCCGCGACGCCCAACCCGGCGAAGAGCTCTTCGTCCTCCCCACGTACTCCGCGCTCCTGGACTTCCGCCAGGATCTCGTCCGCCGGGGTGGCACCGAGGCGTTCTGGCAAACATAGCCCCTACACGCTACCGTGTAAGCATGCCATGGGACGCGCCCTCCATCCGCGCGCTTCGCCGCAGCCTCGGCCTTAGCCAGGCGGCCTTCGCCCGTGAACTGGGCGTCCGTCAGCAGACGGTGAGCGAATGGGAGACGGGCCGCTACGAACCGCGCGGGGCCAGCGCGCGCCTTCTCGGGCTCATCGCCGAGGAACAGGCGCCGTACGACGCCGGGCACGCCGATCCCGGCGGGGAGGACGCTGCCGGTGAGCGCTGAACCTGCTCTCCCCGCATCCGAGGACGCCCTGGTGTCCGCCTGGTTCGAGGCGCCGCGGACCGGCCTGCGCCTCGAAGATGGCCGCCTGCTCCGCGTCGTCTTCCCCGGCGTCCCGGGCCCCGGCCACGGCCCCGATGTCCGCGATGCCATCCTCGACGCCGGCGGGGACTACCTCAAAGGCGACATCGAATTCCACCTGGCCACCAGCGGCTGGCGCGCCCACGGCCACCACCGGGACCCGGCCTTTGCCCGTGTCGTCCTCCACGTCGCGGCCGCCAACGACACCGGCGAACTCCGCACGCCTCACGGCGTCGGCCGGGACGTCCCCGTGCTCGTCTTCCGGCCGCCCCGTGCCCCGCACCCCTCGCCACCGCCCTTCACCCCGCCATGTGCCTTCGAAGCCGCGCGCGGCCGTGACATCGAAACCCCGCTCGCTGCCCTGTCGCGGCGCCGCCTGCGCGCGAAGGCCGCGCGCCTGCAGGCACGCCTGGCGACCGAAACACCCGCGCAGGCCCTCTACGCCACGCTCCTCGAAACCCTGGGCGGCCCCGCCAACCGCGACGCCTTCGCCGCGGCCGCCGCGGCTCTGCCCCTGCCCGCCCTGCTCGAACACCGCGAGGCTGCCCCGGGCGGCGGTGGCACGCTCGCCCTGGCCGCAGCCCTCCGCCCGGTGCTCAACGACCAACCGCTTGCGTCGGCTGGCCTTCGCCCCGCCGCCCGCCCCGCGCGCCGCCTCGAATCCGCCGCTGCCCTGGTCGACGCGCTCTGGCCCGTGGGCTCTTCTGCCGCGTGGCCCGCTGCGCTGGCGCCCGGCACGAAACTCCCCGGCCCGCTCAAGGTCCAGGGCATCGGCCGCCCCATGGCCATCGAGCTCGCGGTCAACGCTGTCCTCCCCACATCCTTCGCCTCCGGCGAGTGGGACGCCCCCGCCGTCGATGCCGCGTGGGCGGCGCTCCCCTCGCCCGGCACCTATGGCCGCCTCCGTCCCCTCGAACACTGGCTCGGCCAGTCCGGGGCCAAACCGTTCACCTCCGCCGCCCGCCTCCAGGCCGGCCTGCTGCTCCACAACGACTACTGCTCCCGCGGAGCCTGCGGCCGCTGCCCCCTCTCCGACTGACCCGTCTCCCATCCGCTAATGGAACATCGCCTTGTACGCCGGGCTCACAAAGAAGTCCTCCAGCACCACGCGCGCATACCCGGCCAGCGGCCATTCCTCGACGTCGGACGGTCCCACGTACGCCGCTTCCACCCCCGCTGGCAAGCCCAGGTCCTCCACCTGCACGTCTTCGTCGAAATGATAGAAGTGGTTCCACCGCGCCGGCGCCAGCGGCAGTCCCGCCTCCCGCGTGTATACCCGGAACAGGTTCATCGACTCCAGCACGTGCCCCGTCCAGCTATCGAACACCCGCAACCCCGCCCGGTCCGGGCTCTCGACCGCTGACACCACCCCGCCCGGGATGTCCCACTCCCCCGGCCGCCCGCCCGGCCCCGGCCGCACGACGAGCACACGTCCCCACCGGTCGATCTCCAGCACCCCGGTCCATCGCTCGCCCGTCGCCTCCCGGCGGCAGGCCGCCCGGTACACCGGGCTCCCCAGCACCTCGTACAGGAACCGCTGCGTCACCGGGTTCAGCGGCAGCGCCACCGCGTCCCCCGGGTCGTAGTACTGGAAGTCCACGCCCTCCAGCACCTGCACTGCCTCGCGCGGGACATCGTCTTGCGCAACGAACAGGTGCAACACAAAGCGTTTCATCCACGCGTCCCGCCACGGCGCATATGTCCCGAAATGGCGCAGTTGTTCGAGCCGGGCGCCCGTCTCTTCCTCGAACTCGCGCAGCGCCGTCGCCAGCGGGTCCTCGTCGCCTTCCGCGCGACCGCCAGGGATCGCCCAGCGCCCTGCCCCGGCAGGCGGCACGTTGTCATCGCGCTGTTGCAGCAACACGCGGCCCTCCCGGTCCACCAGGAGCACCGCGCTCCCTTCCAGGTACCCGTGGTCTTCCTCGTCCGCGGTCATCGCCATCCCCGGGGCTGCCGGGCGGCTACGCACCCTTCCGCGTCGATCACCGGCTCCGAAGCAGTGCCTTCAGCCCCCGCAGGACCAGCCACGCGGCCACGCCCCCGGCCAGCAGCACCGGCCACATTGCCGCCGGGTCGACGATCCGCCGGAAATGCGCCTCCCCGCCCGAGAGCTCGATGTACCCGACTGGCGTCGCCATCAGCCCGGCGCCGCCGCCTTCCCCCTCTCCTTTGTGGTGCTGTTGCTCGTCCGCGCCGGCGCCCGCGCCACCGCCGATGCCCCAGCGCACCTTCGCCACCGGGATCACCGTCACCCCCTCGCGCTCCACCGGGTCTCCGAACACCACCTGGGAGGTGGCCCGGTTGCCGACCTCCTCCGCCAGCCGCTCCACCAGCCGGCCCACACCGTTCTGGTTCGTCGCGCGCGCCATCGCCTCTTCGTAGGTGTCAGCCATTGCCTGCCTCCTTGGCGGTTAATCCGCGTTGCCTTTCACTGTGCCCACGCCGCGCCCGCCCTGCAACGTATGAGGCTGAACGACAGCACAACCGTCATGCGTTCGTTACCATGAGCAACGTGACCGCCCGCCCGCTCGCCGCCATTATCACGCTAGGCTGCAAACTCAACCTGGCCGACAGTGAAGAGATCGCGCGTGGCCTGGGCGCCGCCGGCTTCGATGTCTGCGACACCCTGGCCGAAGCCGACGCCTATGTCCTCAATACCTGCTCGGTTA
>SKSF01000198.1 GCA_007118095.1 Dehalococcoidia bacterium | reverse complement strand
GAACCCCCGAAGGGGAGGGCTGGTTACCTGTGTCTGCTGTCATTCACTCCGCTGCTACCCGGTGGCGGGTCGCTGTACCCGCCGCGCTTGTCATCGTCGCCGCGCTCCTGCTTGCGCTCACGCTGCTGCCGCGCCTCTCAAGTGCGCAGGCCACTGTAACTGTGGGTCAAAGCACAACGAACGAGTCTCAGGATGCCGCATCGCTCGCATTGGGCGTGCCGGGTGGCGTGGAGGAAGGCGATGTTCTTGTCGCCCAGGTGAGCTGGCGCAACCATGACGCCCATCCCGAGCCGCCGCTTGGATGGCACGAGGCAACTGGCCGCGTGGATAACAGCCAGGGACAGGACGAGATCTCTCAGCAGATCTGGTACACGGACGTTGGTCCCACTACCCCTTCGCCCTTCTTGGTGACCTTTGATCAGTTAACGACCGCGGTGGGCGGGTTGATCGTCCTCACCGGCGTGGACCCCAATGACCCGGTTTACCAGGCAGACTCGGCGAGTGGCAGCGGCAACAGTATTGGAGCGGACAACATCCAGCTTGAAGATGGAGATCGCGAATACTTGATCCTCGGGTTCTGGTCTCAGCGGACCGGGAACACGCTGAACCCCCCGGATGAGATGGGCGACGCCGACTATCAGCGCGTCCATCAGGACGAGGATCAAAGTATTCTGGCGGCGTCCGAACATGTTGAAGCCCATAATGCTGAAGGGCATAACACGTCCAATTACAACGCTACCGGCGGAGGAGGGGGCAATCCCGGCATAGGTCATGTCGTTGCCTTCTCGGGCATCCCGCTGGGACAACCCGAATCCCTTGCCCTGTCCACCGACGACACCCAGGGCACCATCGGCGAGTGCATGGGCCCCATCGACGTCACGGTCATCGGCGACAATCAGCAACCGTTCGAGGTTGCCGAAGACGCCACCGTGTCTCTCTCCTCCGATAGCGACGGCAACTTCTTCTCGGACAGCGACTGCGAAAGCGCCCTGGATGGCGACGAAGTCGACGTCCAGGAGGGCGATAGCAGCGCGGAGTTCTACTACCTCCCCAACAGCGGCGCTGGCACCCACGCCATCACTGCCACATCTGATGGGCTGGACAGCGACACGCTGGACCTCACGGTCGCCCCGGCGGACCAGGAGATAACCTTTCCCGAGCCCACCAACAACACCTACGGCGACGAGTTCACCGTGTCGCCGACCGCCGACTCCGGCCTCGATGTGACGGTCACCGCTTCGGGCGGTTGCGACGTGGACGAAGGCGCCGCCCCCGGCGATTGGGCTGTGACCATCACCAGCGGCACGGGCACCTGCACGCTTACCGCGAGCCAGGAGGGCGACGGTGACTATAATGCCGCCGACCCCGTGGAGCATGAGCTCACGTTGCAGAAGGCGACGCTCGGGGTGGAGGCCCCGGACGAGTCCATCACCTACGGCGATCCCGCGCCCACGGGCCTCCAGCCGGCCGGGTACACCGGATTCGTGTTGGACGACGACCGGGATGACCTCCAGCAGGAGCCCGGGTGCTCCGCCGAAGATTACGCGCAGGGGGACGACGCGGGGGACTACGACATCACCTGCAGCGGCGGTTCGGACGAGAACTATGAGTTCGACTTCAGCGGCCCGGCCGCGACCGGGACGCTGACGGTCGATCCGCGTGACCTCACGGTCACCGCGAAGAGCCACACGATCACGGTTGAGCAGCCGCTGCCCGACCCGTTCGAGCCAGAGTACAGCGGCTTCTACAACGCCGACGACCCCGGCGACCTCGATGAAGCGCCCACCTGCGACCTGCAGGATTCCTCGGTCGAGGCGGGCGATGCCGGTGCCCACACCATCGAATGCTCGGGCGGCAGCGACACCAATTATTCGTTCAGCTACGAAACCGGCACGCTCACCATTACCGAGCTCGAGCTCCAGGACATCGACATCACTGCGCCGGACGAGGAACAGTACGGGGAAACCTTCCCCGTCTCGGCGAGCAGTTCCCACTCGGCCAACGCGTCCCACCTCGTTGTGACCGGTGCTGGTTCTGGCAACCCGCTCACGATCGAGACAAACGAGGCGTGCGGAGTCGCTGCCGGCCCCGAAGTCGAGGACGACGAGCACACCTGGACGCTGGTGGTGACGAGCGCGACGGAAAATTGCACGGTTACCGTCTCGCAGGAAGGCGACGAGGAATACGCGGATGGCGAAGAGACCGTGACCATCACGACACTCCAGGCACCGCTTACCATAACTGCGAACGACCAGGCGAAGACCTACGGTGACCTGTTCACCTTCGACGGCGATTCCCTCGATTACGTGACGTTCGATGACAACGACCTGTACTTCGACGACGAGGTGACGGGCGTTGACCTCTCGAGCGATGGCACGCCCGGGGATGCCGGCGTGGAAGACAGCCCGTACGACATCGTCGCGTTCAGTGCCCAGGGCACCGGGCTCGCTAACTACGACATCACCTACGAAAACGGCGAGCTCACGGTCGACAAGCGCGAGCTCACGGGCCAGGCGCCCTCGGCGAACATCACGGAAGGCGACCCGGTGCCAGGCCTCGAGCCGGCGTTCACCAACTTCGCCCCGGGTGAAGATGAGGACGACCTGGAAGTGTCGGTGACCTGCGAGACGGACTATGACCCTGCCTCCAGCGGCCCCGGGAACTACGACGTGACCTGCAGCGCTGATGGCGACGACCCGAACTACACATTCACATTCGAAGGTGGCGAGGGCGCCCTCGCGGTAGAGGAGCCCGAGCCCCAGTTCCGCACGGTCACCATCGAAAAGGTGGTGGCGGGCCAGGATGCACCGGCACCGGGGTCCGTGACGGGCACTATCACCAACCACGACCCTGGGACCTGGACGATCGACCCGGTGCCCGGGAGCACCACCCTTGACGTGCCAATGAGCAGCTATCACACCGTGACCGAGGACGACCCCGGCGAGCACTGGACGGTCGAATACGCAGTCTCGTCCACGCTTGAGTCGTGTGATGGCATCGAAAACTGGCAGACGGAGCCGGCCGAGCTTTCGAGCCAGCCGACCGACTGGCTGGTCTGCGTGCGCAACACGTACGACGCGCCGCCCGAGCCGACCCCCACGCAGGAGACCCCGGTCGCGACGCCAACCCGGGAGACCCCGGAGCCAACGCCGACGCAGGAAACCCCCGAGCCGACGGCCACCGCGACGCCGCAAATTCCGACGCCCACAACGCCGGATGCAACACCGACGCAAGAGACTCCGGAGCCCACGCCGACGCAGGAAACGCCTGAACCGACGCCGGTAGAGGAAACGCCCGAACCGACACCGGCGCAGGAGACGCCTGAACCCACGGCAACTGTGGAGACTCCGGAACCGACCGCGACGCCCACGCCGGTTGATGCGACCGCGCCGGACGTCATCACCCCAACGCCGACCCCGGTCGACGCGACGGCTCCCGATGTCACTACGCCAACTCCCGGGCCGCCCGACACCGGCAGTGGCGCCGGCACGCAGGGCGCGGTGACGTTCAGCATCGCCCTGGCGACGCTGCTGGCGGTGTTCGCGGTCTCCATCTTCGGCGCCTCGCGGATGGCCGGTGAGCGCCGGGGCGGCCGCGGCCAGTAACCGCCGGTGGTAACCGGTCGAATGCGAGCGCCGCATCGCCCCCGGGTGGTGCGGCGCTCTTATTATGTGGGCCGCACCGCACTTACCGCTTGACACATCGCTCCATAGCTATCAAGTTATAGAGACGGAGGTGTCGTGGATGACCAATATCAAGCGTGCAACAACGGAAGACCTGGCGCGGGCGCTCGCGTCGGAAGGCGACTGCCAGCTTATCGACGTGCGTGAGCCCGCCGAGTTCGAAAGTGAGCGCATCGAAGGCGCCCGGCTTGCGCCACTGTCCGAGTTCGACCGGCTCCAGCATGAGCTCGACGGTGAACGGCCGGTCCACGTCCTGTGCCGCTCGGGCAACCGCGCCGAGCGCGCCGCCGAGAAGCTCGTCCAGCAGGGCTACCGCGACGTCCGCGTCGTGGATGGCGGGCTGCTGGCGTGGGTGACCGAAGGGCGCGAGGTCGAACGGTCGGAGAACGGCGTGTGGTCGCTGGAGCGGCAGATCCGCTTCGCGGCGGGGTCGCTGGTTGCGGCTGGCGTGGTCGGTGGGTTCCTGGTTCACCCGGCGCTGTTCGCCGTCTCGGGTGCGGTCGGTGCCGGGCTTGTCTTCGCCGCGGTGACCGACACGTGCGCGATGGGCATGCTGCTCGCCCGGATGCCCTGGAACCGGCGCGGCGGCGCTGCTGCCGAGTGCAGCGTGGGACAGGCGAAGCAGGCGTAGCGAACCCGCGCGGCGAGCCGCGAGACCACAGGGGCGGCGCTCCCGGGATACCGGGAACGCCGCCTTTTTTGTGTGCTCGCGACACGATGATGGCGTAACTAATCCGGGTTCGTGTACTGGATGCAATAACGCCCAACCGGTGTCCATATATATTCCATGACATCGGCGCTGGCGTTTTCGTGCGTTACACAGCAATTACCCTCTTCTGACCATCAAAGGCTTTACGCGACACGTTGCGAGTCCCTAGCATTCACGTTTGGAAAGGGACCGTAAGGTCACGGTATGAAGCGGCGCCTGGAGACGGGTGCTGTTTCGCAAGTTCGAGGAGGAAGTGATAGTGCGTACAAGCACACAACAGAGCGTCGTTGCCAGGTACTGGCACTGGCTGCTCGTCATAGCGCTTGGCGCCGCCGGGCTTGCCGTCATGGCCTACCCGTCGCAGCAGGCAGGCGCTGACGAACACTGTGACACCACGGTTGCTGATGGCGAAGACATCCAGGCGGATGGTGTGGACGCAGCGGCCGATGGCGAGACCGTGTGTGTCGAAGACGGCACCTACGAAGGAAACGTGAGCATAGATAAGTCCCTTACCCTCGTGGCTCTCAACGAGCACGGGGCGGTTATCGAAGGTGCCTCAGTGTTCTCCCCGTCGGCGAGCGACATTGCCATCGATGGCTTCCAGTTCGAGGTCGACGACCGGGCGATCAATACGACGACGGGTGACCCTGTCGATAACCTCACTATCAGCAACAACAGGTTCGTGGACCTTCAAAACGAAGCGATCGGTACGGCCGGGTCGCAGAACGAGTACACGAACTGGACGATTGAGGGCAACCAGGTTTTTGGCATCCAGGAAGTCACCTCGGCCTTCTTTATTCACTCGGTGTCCGACAGCACGATCAGCGGCAACGTGATCGACGGCAGGTTCGATGAGGGCGGGGACTATGGCGTGCGGAGCCGGGGCATCCAGCTCGATGGCGCCGAGGACCTTGAAGTTTCCGCGAACACCCTGCGGAATCTGGGTGACCAGGGCATCCAGGTCGCCGACCTCGTGGCTGCTGCGTCTGGCATCACCATCACCGGGAATGTGGTGGAGAACGCGGG
>SKSF01000178.1 GCA_007118095.1 Dehalococcoidia bacterium | reverse complement strand
GGCGACCCGGGGACGCCCTGAGGCTCATGGGCCGGACTCTGGTAGGCTGAGCGCATGACCTCGTCCGCACCATTCGATATCGGCGCTCTCATCGAGTGCACGACAGACGTATACGGGGGACAACCATGTCTCGCGGGGACGCGGTTCCCTGTCATCCAGCTCGCTTCCGAGTACCGGGAAGGCGCCAGGCCCGAGGAGATTGCCGCCAACTACGAGCTGGAGCTTGAAAAGGTCTACGCGGGCGTCGCGTACTATCTTGCGAGCCAGCAGCGGCTTGATGCTGAGCTTGCATACCGTGCGGAAGAACACGAAGCCCTGCGTCGCGCGCGTTCCGGGCAGCAGGCCGGAAGCTAACCGCGCAATCGATGCTCCCGGTTGTATTGCGACCACGACTCGTCGCACCGCCAGGTGGTTGAGGCACTGGGTGCTTCGGGTGTCGACGTGCTGACCACGCAGGAAGCTGGCCAGTTGCGAGCGTCGGATGAGTCGCAACTGGCGTTCGCAACATCCGAGGGCCGAGTGCTGTACACGACGAACTGTGCGGATTTCGCGGCCCTCCATGCCAGATGGATGAGCGAAGGCCGCCCGCATTCCGGCCTGGTCATGCGCGCTCAACAGCAGCTTCCTCCGGTCGCCCAGATAAAAGCGCTCCGCCGGATCTGTTCCGAACGTACGGGTACCTATGAGGGCGTCCTGTTTGAGTACCTGGAATCGTGGCTTTAGATACTGGATCCCGTACCCTGCCAGGCTTCACTTTTTCGGCGGGGCAGGTATCCTTCGGGGGCATGAACATCTTCTTTGATGTCGACGACACGTTGATCACGTGGGATGTGAAGCTGCGCCCCGGGGTGCATGACGTCTTCGACGCATTGCGGGGCGATGGGCACGAGCTCTACCTGTGGAGCGGATACGGGCCACGCTGGGAGGTCGTCCGCCGCTTTGACCTGCATGTGCATGTCCTCGATTGCTTCTGGAAGCCGCTCTACGACCACCATGCGCGCCTCGGCGAGCTCAGTGTCCCTTTCCCGCCGGACTATGTGGTGGACGACCACGAAGAGATCGTGACGGCCTTCGGCGGGACGCTCATCCAGCCGGCCGGCCAGCCCTTTGTGGAAGACCGCGAGATGTGGCGCGTGTACCAGGAGATTTGCGGCAGGCTCACCGTCTCGCCGTGAGCCCGGCCGGCGCGGGAGCTTGCCGTCCGCACCGGCGGCACACCGGATGCGATACGGGGGATGATGGCGGAGAGTGGGCGTCTCGCGGTATACCTGAGACGCGCGCGGCAACGGCGCAACCTGGCTATTGGAGTGCTGCCCGTGAGGTTGTTTCCCCGCCCCCGCCGGCTGAGCAGATATCGGCAGATTGCAGGCACGCTTGCCCGTCACGGTTTTGGCGCGGCGCTCGGCCATGCAGGGGCTGGCCGTGTGTTTCCCATCCATCGTGGCTGGTTTGGTTCGATGCGGCACGAGACGACGCTCTCGGAGGCCCGCCACCTGCGGCTCGCTTTTGAAGAGCTCGGCGTGACGTTCATCAAGCTTGGCCAGATCCTCAGCACGCGGCCCGACCTTCTCCCCGACGATTACCTCGATGAGCTCGGGAAGCTGCGCGATGCCGTGCCTCCGGTCGACGCCGTGGATATCCGGGCGGTCCTCGAAGCGGAACTTGGCACATCACTCGACAGGTGTTTCGCGCATTTCGACGACAACCCGCTTGCCAGTGCCTCGATCGGGCAGGTGCATGCCGCGAAGCTCCTCGACGGCACGGACGTGGTCGTGAAAGTCCAGAAACCCGGCGTGCCGGAGCGTGTCGCCGAGGACGTGGAGGTGCTCCGTCAGCTCGCAGCGGTTGCCGAGCAGCGCTCGCAGACGGCGCGGCGCTATGATGCCGAAGCGCTCGTCGACGAATTCGAATGGCAGTTGCGCGCCGAGCTCGACTACTTCCGGGAGGCGCGGAACGCCCTCCGGTTCGCGGAGCAACTGGCTGGGAACCCGGCGGTTCTCATCCCCCGTATCCACTGGCGGTACACAACCCGGATGGTGCTGACGATGGAACGCCTCGAGGGCGTTCCGATTCATGATGGTGAGGGGATCGACGCGGCGGGCATCGACCGGCGCCTGGTCGCGGAAAACTGCGCGACCATCCTGCTCGAGTCGATTTTTCAGCACGGCTTCTACCATGCTGACCCGCATCCCGGGAACTTTTTCGTGCAACCCGGCGGCGCGATCGCGGTGGTGGATTTCGGCATGGTGGGGCAGATCTCGGAAGACAACCGGTTTTCGCTCGTCCGTTTGCTCGATGCGGTGGTGCACCAGAAACCCGATGCGGCGGTAGATGCGCTCGGCGAGCTCGGGATGCGGCCCCGGGCGAGCGAGCGGCGGACGTTCGTGCGAGACATGCGGCACATGCTTGATGCCTACTACGGGCTGGACCTGGAGGACATTTCCGCATCCCGCCTCTACCGTGACCTCACGGCTATCTCGCGGCGCCACTCCCTGCCGATGCCGGCGGACCTGGCGCTGCTCTTTAAGACGATCTCCATGAACGAGGGCCTTGAACGGGCAATCAATCCTTCGTTCAACTTCTTGCGGACCGCCGAACCCTTTGCGCGCGAGGGAATGGCTGAGCTCCGGTCACCGCTGTCGGTTGCGCGGCGGACCGCCCGGACGACGGCGGAGTCGGCGATACTCATGCCGGAATTGCCGGAGCGCGCCTGGCGGATACTCCGCCAGGCGGAACACGGGGAGTTCCAGATACGGCTCCACCCGGAGGAAGTCGAGCGCGCAATCGATGGGTTACGGGCGGTGCTCAACCGGCTGGCCGCGTCAATCATCGGCGCGGCCGTCACGGTTGCCGTCGCCATCGTGATGCTGGCGAACCGGCCACCCGCCTGGCGTATCGCGTCCGGGTTTTTCCTGGCGAGTGGACCCCTGGTGGTGGGTTCGCTGTGGTCATGGGCACTCTGGTCCGCGCGGCGTCGGGAATAATGTGTCTCGACGGAGCGATCGCCTGCCCCGGCTCGCGTGACGTTGGCCCGCAGCGTACGGTTGATCCTGCATGAGCCGGTTCAACGCTCCCCGTGCGATGTGGCTTGCGAGCCTTGCGCTGGCTTCGGTGCTGCTCGTGTCCTGCGGTATTGACGATGCCACCGCGCCGCCTGCGACGCAGGAGCCGACGGCTGCCGCCGCGCCAGGAGGAGCGGAGCCGCGTACCGGCGGCGGACCATCTCTTACGCCCGCACCCGTGGAGACGTCGGCTGAAACGCCGAATGAGGCCGACCCCGCGCCCGCCCCGACCGAACCGCCACCGGAGTTCACCGCGCCGGCGATTGCGGGGCCCCTGGAACCGGCAGCAAGTGCCGACCCTCCCGCGCGCCGCTCCTATATCGTCCCGCCGAACGTTTCCGCGGATGCGGCGCTTGTTATGGACGAAGCGTCGGGCGCCATCCTCTTTGAAGACAACGCACATAACCCCCTGCGGATCGCCAGCCTCACAAAGATCGCAACGGCCGTGGTCGCCATCGAACAGGGCGACCTCGAGAGAGAGGTGGAGGTGGGTGTCGACTTCCGCGAGATGCCCGAGAGCAGTGTGATGGGCCTGGTGCCGGGCGATACCTTCACCCTGCGTGACCTGCTGTTCGGGGTGATGCTGGCGTCCGGGAACGAGGCGGCGATTGCCGTCGGCGAAGCGATCTCCGGCTCCGAGTCCGCGTTTGTCGGCGAGATGAACGCGCTCATGCAGCGGCTGGGGCTGGAGGTCAGCAGCTACCGGAACACCCACGGGCTCGATGAGAAGGGACACATGGCTTCCGCGCACGACCTGGCGGTGCTGTCCCGCTACGCGATGAGCCTGGACGAATTCCTGCCGCTGGCCATGGAGGATGAATGGACAGCCAACGGCAGCCGGGAGATCCGCCTGGTGAACCGCAACCCGCTCGTCCACGATTACGACGGCGCCGACGGCGTGAAGGTTGGCTTCACGGACGACGCGGGCCGGACGATCGTGGGTTCCGCTTCGCGTGACGGCCATCGCGTGTATGTCGTCCTCTTGAATTCCCGGGACAGCGCTGGCGACGCGGCGCAGCTTCTCGACTGGGCATTTGTGAGCCACGCCTGGCCCGAATAACGCCCGGGTATCTTCCAGCCGATTGACGCCGCCCACCCCGGCGGTATGCACTGCAACCTGCCGGGCACGTGCCCGGGGAACGGGGCAGGGAGCTGATGGCTGGTTTGGACGGCACGGCGCGCGCGGCGAAAAGCCGGCTCGACCCGCGCGGCGTGTTCTATGGCTGGTGGATTGTCGCAACAAGCATCGGCGTACAGATGCTCATCGGCGGGCTCGCGCTGCAGACGAGCGGCGCCTACGTGGTCGCGCTTGGCGACGACCTCGCGTGGAGCCGGACCATGCTCTCCACCGGCTTCGCGTTTATCAGCATCGGCATGGTTGGCGGCCTCGGCCCGCTCCAGGGGTGGCTCGTCGACCGGTTCGGACCGCGCCGCGTCATGCGGACCGGCATCGTGGTCCTGTCACTCTCATTCGTGGGCTTTAGCCAGGTGGAACATCCCGTCGCATTCTTCGCGGCGATGATTTGTATCTCGGTGGGCGCGAGCCTGGCTGGCTTTCTCTCCTTGACCATCGCTGTCGTGAACTGGTTCGAAGCGCGCCGTTCCACGGCGCTGGGGCTCATGCAGACCGGCTTCCCGATTGGTTCTGCCCTGGTCCCGCTGGTGGCGTGGAGCATCACGAGTTACGGCTGGCGGCCCGCGGCGCTTCTATCCGGCATCGTGATCCTGCTTGTCACGTGGCCGCTGGCGGGGCTGATCCGTGACCGGCCCGAACCGTATGGCTACGGCCCGGACGGCCGCCCGATCGAACAGGAACCGCCGCGCTCCACGGGTGACGGCAGCACGGTAAGCGCCCCGGCGCCGGAGGGGTATACGCTGCGCCAGGCAGTCCGCCTGCCCGCTTTCTGGTACATCTCGCTGGGCCATGCGGCGGCGCTGCTGGTTGTTTCGGCGGTGATGGTGCACCTCATCGCGCATCTGAACGAATCGATGGGCTGGTCGGTGGAGCACGCGGCGACGTGGGTGGTGGTCGTGGCCGTGGTCCAGGGGATCGCGCAGGTGGGTGGCGGGTTCATGGGCGATCGGATCAGCAAGCGGGTCATCATCACGCTGTGCATGGTGGGCCACCTGGTGGGGATGCTGCTGCTGGCCTTCGCGACCGCGTTCTGGATGGTCGCCGCGTTCGCGCTTATCCACGGGGCCGCGTGGGGGATGCGCGGGCCGTTGCTCGTGGCCATCCGCGCCGACTACTTCGGGCGGGCATCCTTTGGGACCATCCTGGGACTGTCGTCGATCGTGAGCCTGGTGGGGATGATTAGCGGCCCCATTGTCGCGGCGACGCTGTACGACACGACGGGGAGCTACACGGCCGGATTCACGGTGCTCGCGATCGTTGCGGGGCTGGGCGGGTTCCTGTTCGCGCTGGCGCGGCCGCCACGACAGCCGACTG
>SKSF01000217.1 GCA_007118095.1 Dehalococcoidia bacterium | reverse complement strand
TCATTGCGGTGATCGAAGGCATCGCGGCCGACTGGCTGAGGGCTGCCGCCTATGGAGCGGTCGGCCTTGCGATTGTTCTCCTGAGGGCGCCGGGCATCGCCCGCGATACCCGCACGCGGACCATCGCCGGCATCTTGTTTGCGGTCGGGATTGGCCTGATCGTGGTGATGGTGGTCGACGACTTCACCTGACGCCCCCGGCCCCTGCCGCGATGCAGCCAGCCGTCCTACACTCACCGGGGGACGACGGGCAGGCTGCTGGAGGCAACCCCCTGCGCATTACCGACGGCACCTGGACATGGGCACAACGCGAGCCAGCCCGCGTGGCAATCCGCTGTGACGGTCGCATCGTGACCTACGGCGGCCTTGCGGCGTGGTCGAACTCGATCGCTGCCGACCTCCGTTCGGCTGGCGGGTGCGATGGACGCCCCGTCGCGGTCGACGTCACCGGTGGCCCCGCCTTCCTCGCGGCCTTCCTCGGGGTGGTCAAGGCGGGTGCGATAGCGGCCCCGATCCCTCCGGGGTGGACAGCGGCGCAGCGCAAGGCCGCACTCGACCTGCTGCAGCCCGCCGCCGTTGTCACCGGGCGCCCCGGCGACCCTGCAACCAGCGTCGAACGTGTGGCCGGCAGGGAGGCCCCACATGCCGCCGCGTCCCTCGCCTGGGAATCCGACCGGCCGTTCTATATCGGCTTCTCTTCGGGCAGCACCGGGACGCCGAAAGCCATCGTCCGCAACCACCGAGCGTGGCTGAACAGCTTCCTGGCGATGTCGCTCGAATTCGAGGTTGGGATGGCGCACAACGTCGTTATCCCCGGCGACCCTGCCTGGTCGTTCTCCCTAATTGCCGCGCTCCACGCCCTGTTCTGCGGATACACCGTTGTGCTGCCCGGCTCCGCAGGTACACGCGAGGCGCTCGATTTGGCCTGCCAATGGGGCGGCGTCGTATACGCGGTGCCGTCTGTCCTGGCCGAGATGACGCGGCGTGCCGGGCGGCTTGGCAGTGTCTGCGATGCCGTATCGCACATCATCTGCGCGGGCGAAAAGCTCCACGCGCAAACGCGGGCTGCTGCGCAAACCGCCTTCCCTGCCGCGCGCATCTTCGAATACTACGGGGCGTCCGAACTGGGCTTCGTGGCCGTCCTCGGCGACGAAGATGCTGCAACGCACCCCGGTTCGGTCGGCCGTCCCTTCCTGGGGAGCCGCGTCGCAGTGCTGGACGAAAAAGGCCGCGAGCTGCCGCCCGGCCAGGCAGGTCTCCTCTGCGCTCAGACTGAATACGGCTGCATCGGGTACTGGGACGCGGGGATCGTGGATGCCGCGCTCGACCACCATGGCTGGCAGACCGTGGGCGACCTCGCCGTCCGGGATGAATCCGGCATGGTCACCCTCGCCGGCCGCCGGGACAACATGGTGGTCATCAAGGGCCAAAACATCTATCCCGAAGCGGTCGAATCGGTCATCGGTGCGGTCCCGGGGGTCAGCGATGCGGTCGTGACCGGCGAGCCCGTGGAGGCGCCGATGCACCTGGTCGCGCTGGTTGTCCCCTCTCGCGACGCGGACGAGCTCGCATCGCGCGGTATCGTCGACCACTGCCGCGCTCACCTTGACGGTCCCGCGGTACCCCGGCGCGTGGTGCTCACTTCGGAGCTGCCACGAACGCCTGCCGGCAAGGTCGACCGCGCAGAGGCCGCCCGGCAGGCACGGCGCATAACTTGACCGTATTCGCCCCGCTGCCACTATTGTCAACCAGTCTCGCTTGTAAGGTTGACAATGACACAGACACGCTCCGCCGTCCTCCAGGCCCTGGCCGAACTCGAGGGTGACTACGTCTCCGGCGAGCACCTCAGCGCGTCCCTTGGGATTACCCGAGCGTCGGTCTCGAAAGCTGTGCAGCGTCTCCGCGACGAAGGCTACGAAATCGAATCGGCAACCCATCGTGGCCACCGGCTGGTCTCCCGACCCGACCGCCTGACTGCGCTCGAGCTGCATGACGGCCTGGCGACGTCGGAGCTGGGCTGGAACCATCACCACGTCGAAACTGCTGGCTCGACGCAGGACATTGCCCGTGCTCTCGCGGCCGACGGTGCCCCACATGGCGCAACAGTCGTCGCCGAGGAGCAGCAAGCGGGCCGCGGCCGGCTCGGCCGGGCGTATGTATGTCCGCGCGGCGGGATCTGGGCCACCGTCCTGTTGCGCGGCCCGGTGCGCACGGCGCAGGCGTCGGTGACAGGGCTCGCGGCCGGTGTAGCCGTTGCCCGGGCCATCGCTGGCGAGACGGACCTCGAGCCAAGCCTCAAGTGGCCGAACGATGTGCAGGTCGGCCGCCGCAAGGTCTGCGGCATCCTGACTGAACTCGCTGCTGAAGAGATTGCGGTCCACTACCTGCTCGTCGGCATCGGCATCAATGCCGCGTTCGATCGCAAAGCCCTCCCGGTAGACCTCCACGACGCCGCGACCACGCTCGCGACCGCCGGGGGCGCTCCTGTGTCCCGCAAGCGCATCCTCCAGTCGACCCTGCTGCACCTCGAAGGCTATTTTGAAGCGCTGCGCGCCGGCGACAGCGCCCCGGTCATCGAAGACTGGCGTGCCTTCCCGAACATGATTGGCGAGCGTGTCCGGGTTCAGCGTTGGGACGACGAGCTCGACGGCGTCGCTATCGACCTCGACGTGGACGGGGCGCTCATCGTCGAAGCACCGGAGGGTCAGCGCCACCGGGTGCTCGCGGGCGACGTCCTCGCGCCGCCCGAAACAGGGGCCGCCGCATGACACCTCGTGCAGCGTCCGCCGCCCGCCCGGCAGCTATCCGGCGCAGCATGGACATCGCCACCGTGGCCGCGTTTTCCGCACTGACCATCGCGCTCGGCGCGCTCTACATCCCGCTCCCGTTCACGCCGGTACCGGTGACGGGCCAGACGCTCGGTGTCGTGCTCGCCGGCAACGTGCTTGGGCCCCGGCGGGCAACCGCGAGCGTGTTGCTGGTGCTCATGCTGGTCGCGGCGGGACTTCCCGTGCTTGCAGGCGGCCGCGGCGGCGCTGGCGTTTTCCTTGGCCCCACCGGCGGCTTCCTGGTCGGGTGGATAACCGCCGCCTTCCTGGTCGGGCTGGCGACGCGAAGGCTGGGTCTGGGCCGGGCTGCGCTGGCACTTCGAATCGGCGCGAGCATCGTGTTCGGCGTCTTCGGCGTATATCTCACCGGCGTCCCGTGGTTCGCGATAGCCACCGGCCGCGACCTCTGGGAGGCAATGGCCGCGGGCATGGCCCCCTTCCTCCCCGGCGACATCTTCAAAGCCGTGGCTGCCGCGCTCATCGCACAGGCGCTGCTCCTGTCGCAGGTGCCCGGTATCGGCAACCGGCGGGAGGCAGTCTCGCAATGACCACACGCGAAGCGTTCATCATCGCGGGACAACGATCGCCGCTTGGCAAGCTCGGCGGCGCACTTCGCGCGGTCGAAGCGCACGAGCTCGGTGCCGCTGTCATCGGCGGACTGCTCTCGTCCGAATCCGCCGGTGACACGGGCATTCGCCAAGTCATCATGGCCAACACCTGCGCCTTCGGGAACGTTGCTCGCCTGGCCACGCTCGGCGCCGGGCTGCCGGAATCGGTGCCAGCGGTCACCATCAACGCCCAGTGCACGGGCGGGCTCACCGCCGCGCGGATGGCGGCCGACACCGTCCGCGCTACTGGTGCGCCGGTCATCGCGGGCGGGACCGAAAGCGTGAGCAACGCCGTCGTTTCCCTGGGCGGGGCGTCGCCGCGTGAGCATCCCGGCGAGCGTCCGCTGGTGCCACATGCGCCGCCGCCGTTCGAAGACCCCGGCATGGGCCCGGCCGCCGAGGCCGCGTCACAGGAACATGGCCTCTCGCGCGAGGAACAGGACGACATCGCCCTGCGCAGTTACTGCCGAACCTTCGCAGCCCGCTCGACTGGTTTCTTCGAGCCGGTGATATGCCCCCTGGAAGCCGCTGGTGGCGTCGTCGACACCGATGAGCTCCCGCGCCGCACGCCGGCGGACGACCGGCTCCGCCGCTACCCGCCTGCCTTCGCCCCCGGTGGCGTGATCACCCCGGGGAACGCGGCCCCGATTGCCGATGGCGCGGCAGCGGTGCTCATCGGCGACTCATCTCCCCCCAGTTGCCCGGCCATCCGCATTGTTGCCACTGCGATGGCGGCCGCTGACCCCGCGTGCCCGCCGCTCGCCGTCGTCCCGGCAATCGAACAGGCGCTCGAAGGGGCCGGGCTGGCCCGAACCGACATCGACCGCTGGGAGATCAACGAGGCTTTCGCGGCGAAACTCGTGCTCGCATCACGCCGCTTCGGTATCGATTCGGACCGCCTGAACGTGCGTGGCGGCGCGATCGCGTTCGGCCATCCCTTTGCGGCCAGCGGAGCGATGCTCCTGGTTCACCTCGCCGCCGAACTGCGGACGACCGGCGTACGCTACGGGCTCGCCGCAATCGCTGGGGCCGGTGGCCTGGGCGAAGCGATGGTGCTGGAGCAGTGTTAACCCCGGCGCTGTCAGTCCGCGGGCTGTCGCTCCAGTACCCGGGTATGGAAGACCCACTCCTCGCTGGTGTCGACCTCGATGTCGCGCCGGGCGAAGTAGTCGGCCTTCTCGGTGCCAACGGCAGCGGCAAATCCACGCTCTGCGAGGCGCTCGCCGGGCTCGTCGAACCGGCCAGTGGCGAGGTGCTCCTCGGCGGCGCGTGGGTGGCCGATTGCCAATGGCACGCGCTCCAATACGTCCCGCAGGACGTTGACGCCGCAATCGTCGCCCCAACCGTCTACGACGACATCGCCTTCACCCTGGAGAACCGGGGCGTCCTCCCGGCGGACCGGCCCGCCCGCGTCGATGAGCTGCTCACCACGGTCGGCCTCCCGGGATTCGCCCGGCGCGAAGTGATTTACCTGTCGGGCGGCGAACGCCAACGCCTGGTCCTTGCAAGCGCGCTCGCCGCCGGGCCGCGCTGTCTCGTGCTCGACGAAGTCACCGCGCACCTCGACGCGCCGTCGGCTGAAAGCGTGCTCCAGATTGTCCGAGATGTCGCCCGTCGCGACGGCATTGCCGTCGTGATGGTCACGCAGCGGTTGGACGAGTGCCGCTGGTTCGACCGCGTCTCGGTGCTCGCCGGTGGCACGCTCTCCGCGCCGCGCACCCCTGCCTCCGTGCTCTACGACACCCCCCTGCTCGAGCGGGCTTACCTCTCCCCGCCGCTGGTCGTGCGGCTCGTCCAGGAGCTTGACGCACGTGGCGTGCCCGTCGGTGACGCCCCGCTCGCTGCGACCGACCTCCCCGCGGCACTGGGCCGATGCTCCGCCTGACCGGCGCCCGCGTCCGTTCAGACGATGGCAGCCGTGACATCCTCCGCGATGTTTCGTTCGAAGCAGCCCCCGGCGACGTCGCCCTGCTGGTGGGCGGCTCCGGGTCGGGGAAGACGACGCTGCTCGAAGCGGCAGCTGCCCTCCGCCCCCTCGATGCTGGCCGCCTCGAACTCGCCGGCGAAGACGTCACCGCGACCTCCCTCGACTCCCGTCAGCG
>SKSF01000084.1 GCA_007118095.1 Dehalococcoidia bacterium | reverse complement strand
TGTCCTTCGTAGCGTGGCTGCTCGCCCAAAATGAGCCGCGCATACAGGTCCCGCGAAGCCGCAATATGGGCGACAAGCTCCCCAAAACTGAAGGCGCCAGCGCGCGGCCGCCAGTCGACGAGCTCGTCGGGAATGAGCGCAACAGCATCGTACGTGCGGTCGTGTACAC
This sequence comes from Dehalococcoidia bacterium, assembly GCA_007118095.1. Lineage (GTDB taxonomy): Bacteria > Chloroflexota > Dehalococcoidia > Tepidiformales > Tepidiformaceae > SLAK01. The sequence goes on along the minus strand of SKSF01000084.1, from coordinate 5,377 downwards.
TGCCCACGTAGGCGATGAGTCCATCATGTCCGGGCACACGCGCATGGTAGCGCAACACGCGATCCACTCGCCGTTCACCCGTCGAACACGAGACGACTATTGATTTCCCACCACGCTGATACTTGCCTGCGGTATACTTCGTTACTAGTGACGACTCTTCGCGGTCTTGTCAGGGGGCGTGGAACATGGCCGATACGAAACCCCGGAACAACGTGATCCGGGTGCTCATCGCGGACGACCACAACGTCATCCGCCAGGGGCTCACCACCCTGTTATCCGACCAGCCGGGGATCGAAATTGTGGAGTCCGTGCCGAACGGCCGCGACGCCCTCCTCGCCTGCGAAAATCAGCATCCCGATGTCGTCCTCATGGACCTGTTCATGCCGTCGCTCGGTGGCGTCCAGGCGACCCAGCAGATCAAACGGTATATACCCGGTACCCGGATCATCGTGCTGTCGGGCGTCCTGAACGAAGACCAGGTGCTCGATGCGCTCCGCGCAGGCGCCGATGGCTACCTGGGGAAGAACGCCGACATCGACGAGCTCGCCCTGGCAATCCGCTCCGTCGCGCGCGGCAACCGCTACTTCTCCGAAGAGCTGACGTCCATGTTCGACGTCAGCGCGCTCGAATTCCGCGCGCGCGAGCCCGAGCGACGCACCGGCTTCGACACGCTCACCCAGCGTGAGCGCGAAGTGCTGCAGCTCATCGGCGAAGGCCGCTCCAACCAGGAAATCGCGAACGAGCTCTCCGTGAGCGTCAAAACGGTCGAGGCACACCGCGCTCACGTCAAAGACAAGCTCAACGCCAGGAACCGCCGCGACCTCATCATGGCTGCCCTCCGCGCCGGGCTTATCGAACCCGACCCCGCCCGCGGTGTCGAGCTCACCCCACAGCCCGACGCACGCGCGGGGTAGGCCCCGCCGCAACGCCTGCACGTGTCCGCATGGGAGGCCGAGCCAATGAAACTCGACACGGAGGCTCACCTCAATGCCGTCACCCGAAGCGTGAAGCCCTCCGAATACAATGGCGGACCGGCGCGCACCGTCACGCTCGAACGGCCGTTCGACACCCCCGCGCAGGATCTCTGGGGCGCCGTGACCAACCCGGAGCGCCTTGCCCGCTGGTTCACGCCGGTCAGCGGTGACCTCCGGCAGGGTGGGCACTACAAGCTTGAAGGCAACGCTGGCGGCACGATTACGGATTGCGATCCGCCGCGCTTCCTGGCCGTCACATGGGAGTTTGGCAATGGCGTCAGCCAGGTCGAAGTGACCATCACCCCGGGCGCCAGCGACACCGCATCATTGAAGCTGTCCCACGTTTGCCCCTTCGACGAGTTCTGGCAGCAGTTCGGGCCGGGCGCGCCCGGCGTTGGCTGGGACCTCGGCATGCTCGGGCTCGGGCTCGCCATCCACCTATCGGACGATGCGCCCGACCGGCTCGATGAAGAGGCGTTTGCAGCATCGCCCGAAGGGCCGGCCTTCATCAACGGTTCGAGCGAAGCGTGGGCCGTGCCGCCATCGACGCCGGCGAAGACCCGGCGCAGGCGAACGCCGCGGCCGCACGCACGACCGCGTTCTATACGGGCACCGGCGACGAAGCCACAGGCGGATAGCTCCGCGGCCATCCCCGAACCCGCCAGCCTCCTGTCGCCGCGCTGTCTGGTGCTCGATACCGGCCGCCGCTAGATTTTCACTCACCGCCGAGCCACAGGAAGGAACGTCATGGCCGAAACACCGGACGTACGCCCCGTCGGAGACCTCCCGTACGCGATCGGCAAAACCGCCGCCCGCGAACTCTCGCTCAACGGCATCACCAGCCTCCAGCAAGTGTCCGAGCACTCGAAAAAGGAGCTGCTGGCCATCCACGGGGTCGGCCCGAAAGCAATCCGTATCCTCGAGGAAGCGCTGGCGGCGAAAGGGCTCGCGTACAGGGAGGCCTGAACCACCTGCACCGGGTCACCAGCCAGAATCCGGCCACTGCGCTAGGATTGCGCCCGCGGCAAACCGTGCCGCGGGAGGGGAAATGGCTTCTTTCGAAGACCGCGTCGTCTTCATCACCGGCGCAGGCTCCGGCATCGGCCGCGAAAGCGCCTACCGCTTCGCCGCAGGCGGCGCTTCGCTTATGTGCACCGATGTCGACGGCGACGCCGCCGAGGAAACGGCCGCCAACATCGCCGAGCGGGGCGGCACTGCTTCCGCCATGAAGCTCGACGTGAGCATCGAGGACCAGGTCCACGCAGCCCTGCAGAAGACGGCGCAGGAGCTGGGCGGGCTAGACGTCGTGGTCAACAACGCGGGAGTCGGCGGCGGTGTCGGCTGGGAGACGACCATCGATGTGAACCTGTCGGGCGTCTACTGGGGGCTCTTCCATGGTGCGGCCATGCTCGCGGAGCGCGGCGGCGGCGCAATCGTCAACACGGCGTCGATCGCGGGCCTCGTCGGGCTTGTCGGGCCGCCGGCGATGCAGGACGAACCCATCGAACGCGGCGCAGGCGCGTATACGGCCGCCAAGCACGCCGTTGTCGGGCTCACGCGGCAGTTCTCAAACACGTACGCCCGGCGCGGCGTGCGCGTCAACGCGGTCTGCCCGGGGTACATCGAAACGCCCATGACAGCCGAGGTGCGCGGCATCGAAGGCGGGGCGGACTACCTGGCGTCACTGCACCCCATCGGCCGGCTTGGCAACCCGGGCGAAGTCGCCGCCGCGGTCACGTTCCTCGCCAGCGACGAAGCGTCGTTCATCACCGGCGTCGCGCTCCCGGTCGACGGCGGCTACACGGCGCGCTAACTGCTGACGCGCCCGGGACACCCCTGGCTCGGGGCTGCCGCACTGCCCGCCCAAACATGCGGGTATGCGATATCCCCGAGCCGAATGGGTCCCCTGGAAACCGGCCGCGCCCGACGGGCGGCCAACGTACTTCGCCGGGCAAAACCGGCCCACAGCGGTCGTCCTGCACGTGATGCAGGGCTACCAGTCGACCGTCCGCCGCTGGGCGCAGCGCGGCCACTTTGGCGTGAGCTGGCACTACAGCATCGCCCGCGACGGCAGCATCATGCAGCACCTCGAACACAGCGACGGCGGCTACCACGCCGGCATCACCGCCGCGAAGGCGGCCGCCGACCCGCCCACCTGGGAGCTCTGGCGCGGCCCCGGCCAGAACGTCAACACCTACACACTCGGCATCGAACACGAAGGGTTCGCCGGCGAACCCTTCGCACCGGCACAGGCCAAAGTGTCACGCGAGCTGTGCCGCTGGCTCGCGCGCCAGCTCGACATCCCAATGGACGAGGCCCACTTCCCGCCCCATGCCGCTATCGACCTCCGCGACCGCCCAAATGACTTCAACACCCCGGCCCTGCGCCGCGAGTTCTACGACTTCCTGTTCAAACCGGAGGAGGAACCCATGGACGCTGCATGCATCGAGGAGCTCGAACGCCGCCTTTCCCGCGTCGAACGCATCACCGGCGCGCACGGCATCGATGTCGACGGCGAACGCCTGCGCGGCGACGAAGCATTGGACGACCTGGACCGTCGCGGCGCCAGCCTCGCGTTGTATGCCGAACGGCTGAACACCGCCATCCTCGACCACCTCGCCGACCACGAAAGCGGACGGCTGTGACACCATCCCCGCCACGCAAGAAGGCCATCACAAGGGGTAAATGCCACTGGCGGTCATAACGCCCGGGTGCTATAGTAGTACCGATAGGGCGCTAAAGGCCCTTCCGTTGCTTCGCACGAGTCGTCGGTCGATCGGTTTCCCGTTTTCACCTGGTACCGCCCGTTCGCTGTCCGAGTGCTGATGGAAGCAGCGAGCATCCAGTTCCGGCGCCGCAGGGCGCACCACAGGTGAAAATCGTGAAAATCTACGTCGGCAACCTCAACTACGATACCCAGGACCATACCCTCCGCGACCTCTTCAGCCGCCATGGTGAAGTCGCCTCGGTCGACATCATCCTCGACCGCGAGACCCAGCGCCCGCGCGGCTTCGGCTTCGTCGAGATGCCGAACGACAGCGAAGGCCAGGCGGCGATCAGCGCCATCAACGGCACGGTCGTCGACATGCGCACGCTCAACGTGAACGAAGCGCGCCCCCGCGAGGACCGCGGTGGACGCGGCGGCGGTGGTGGCGGTGGCAACCGTGGCGGCGGCAACCGTGGCGGCGGCGGTGGCGGCTACAACCGCTGGTAAGCCACTCCCGGTAACCACACCGACAAAGAAGGCCCGGCACAATGTGCCGGGCCTCTTTTTGTGGCAGCGCTCCGTCTTGCGCTCCGCAGACTGAAACCACGTCAACCGTGCACCGGGGGTAGATAATGCCTGGCAAAGATAGGCCGCATCGCGAAACCGTTCGGATCGGGTGCGATGCTCGACCGGAACGGGCCGCACGCAATTCGCGAAGGAAGCACACCGCCAGTCGCTGGCCGTGGCTCAGAGCCCCGGCGAAGCGAACGACCAGGCGTTCATCGACGCCATCACCGCCTTCTGAGCCACATCACACCGCCAGCGCCCCGCCGGCCAGCTCTTCGAAGTGCGCCGCGAGATCGTCTCCGGGATCGTCGATGCCGCGGTAGGGACCGCTGTCCGCCAGGTGCGTCTTCGCCCAGAGCCGCGCGATGAGCGCTTTCCGGCCCGTTCCGCCCTGCTGCGCTTCCCATGCCGCCTGTTCGACCAGGAGCGCCCCGGCGAACACATCGATCATGTACTGCGCCAGCGGGTAGAGGCGCGCCTCCGCCGTCTCCCGGTCGAGCTGCTTCCACGCCTCCACGGCGCCCTCCAGGTCGTCAATACGCTGCGACACCAGCGACACCGTGGGGTCGCTTTCGACCGCGTTGCCCACCGCCTCCCGCAGGCGCTCGAAGAACGGCACGTCGGCGCCTTCGCGCTCGATTGAGCGGCGCACGTCCAGGCAAAGGATGTTGTCCGTCCCCTCCCAGATGGTGTTGACGTGCGCGTCGCGCAGGACGCGCGCGACCGGCCACGTCTCACAGTAGCCGTTGCCGCCGTGCACCTCGATGGCGTCGCTCGACGCCGTGATCCCCAGGCGCGACGCCTTCAACTTCACCAGCGCAGGGGCGAGGCGGAGCCTTCCGCCGGAGCCAGTACGCATCCGGTTGGGCGCGCCGTAGCCTTCGAACACCAGCGCCTGCGTCGCCTCGACTTCGACAACCATCTCGGCGAGCTTGCGCCGCATGAGCGGGTGCTGGTGGATGGGCCGGCCGAACGCCTCGCGGGCCCGTGCATAGCACAGTGACTCAACGAGCGACCGGCGTGCTGCGGCAAGCCCCATCATCGCCACCCCCAGCCGCGACGCGTTCGTCAGCGCCATCATCCGCGCGAGGCCGTCGCGCTCCCCGGCACCATTCTCGGGCTTCGGCGC
>SKSF01000191.1 GCA_007118095.1 Dehalococcoidia bacterium | reverse complement strand
GGCTATGCCACGGGCACGGACAACTTCCCGAGCTGCTCGAGCAGCTCGCGCGCATCCTGTTCGGGCTCGACGAGATGTCCAATGTGCCCAACGCCGGGGATCTCGTGTACCCGCGCGTCCGGGATGTGTCCGGCCGCATAGGTGATACTGTCGCGGAACCACTGGCTGCCCGTTTCGGCGCCCATCAGCAAGAGGACCGGGACGGTGATGCGCTGAAGCTGATCGGGCGCGGTCGGGCTCGGCCCCCGGAAGGCCAGGCACTCGCGGAATTCCACGAGGTCGAGAGGCAGGAAGCTCGCGATCTCCTCGAGCGCTTCCTGGTCGCCGGATATCGCGGCAAATTCGTCGTCATTCGCGATGATTTCGAGGAACGGCGTGACGGAATCGGTACCCTCGCCACGCGCGACGGCTGCACTCATCTGTTCCACGGCGTCCGAGAAGCGCTCCCGGATGTCGTCGGCCAGCGCTTCGTATGCGACCGGCTCGCGCGCCACGACAGCCCGGACAGCGCTGGTGCGCGCCGCCGCCCCGAGGACGAGCAACCCGCCGCCGGAGACGCCCACCAGGGTCACCGGCTCGCCGATGCTCTCGACGTACGCCACGACATCCCGCACGCGGGTCTCCCGGGAGAGGTCATCGCTTGCGCCGCTGAGCCCCCGGCTGCGCATGTCGGGCAGGTAGCAGGTGTAGTGGTCCGTCAGCCACGGCAAGATCGGGCCCCATTCCGAAAGCCCGTCGGCGACTGCGCCGTGGACAAGCACAAGCGGCGGGCCGTGACCGTAGACACGCCCCGCGATCTCGGTCCCGTCGCGCGAAATTGCCCTGTGAATCCGTTCGTCTGACATCTGTCTCTCCTTTCGTGCAGGCCGGGCGGTGCCGGTCTTGCGGTGACATCGCACGTGCGTTCTAGATAGCACGACCGTGCGGGAACATTAGGCACGCACGTGCTATCTTGTCAATATGGGAGAGCTCGAAAGTCCTGCGTCTCCTCGCCGCCGCTCCGACGGCGAGCAGACGCACACAGCCATCCTCGAAACCGCCATGCGCATCGCGTCAATCGAAGGCCTCGGCAGCCTCACCATCGGCCGGCTGGCGAAGGAGTTGGGAATCAGCAAGAGCGGCCTGTTCGCACACTTCAAGTCGAAGGAGCGGCTCCAGCGCGAGACCATCGACGCCGCGCGGGCTGTGTTTGAGCACGAGGTTTTGCGGCCAGGCATGGGGCACGAGCCCGGCCTCGGACAAATCGAGGGGCTATGCGAGGCATACCTGTCATACGTTGAGCGCGGCGTGTTCCCCGGGGGATGCTTCTTCGCCCACATGCTCGCCGAGTTCGACGCGCCCGAAGGCCCTATCCACGACGAGCTTGAGGCGGATCAGCGCGGCTGGGTTGGGATGCTTGTCCAGCTCATCGAGACGGCGCAGAAGCAGGGCGAGATCGACCCGGCGGTCGAGCCGCGACAGCTTGCCTTCGAGCTGTTTGCACCGCTCGAACTGGCCAACTACCTGTTCACGCTCCACCGCGACCCCTCGTTTGTGGAACACGGCCGCCAGGCGGTTGCGGACACGCTGGCCCGGGTGGCGCCGCGCTAACCATGCTGCCCGCGACGTTGGCACCACGGTCGGCGCCACGCCTGGACAGCGGTTACTAACCCCGCGGCGTTCCCGCCGGGCGTGGCGCCGACCGTGGTGCGTCCTGATAAGCACGGGAAGGGCGGTTGCGGCTGATACGATACGGTGCCATGAGGGGCTCACCGGCAGAGCCCTGGCGTCTACGCGATGGAAACAGGCGAAGTGACGCTCGATTTCCGCATCGCAGAAGGAGGGACCAGTGACGGACGCATTGATGCTCGCCGCGGACCAGCTACGCGCGCGGGACGTACAGGCGGCGCTCCCCGACTCGACCGATGACGTGGACGCGATCACCACGGTCATCGGCCAGGACCGCGCCCGCGGTGCGCTGGACTTCGGCCTCGCTATCCCCGGGGACGGATACAACATCGTTGTCTCGGGACAGCCGTCATCAGGGCGGAACGTGGCTGTCCGCAACATGGTGGAGCATGCGGCGAGCGAAGAGGGCCCGGTCGACGACTGGTGTTACCTCCACAACTTCGACGACCCCTACCGGCCAATCGCGCGCAAATTACCCCCGGCGCTGGGTGACGACCTGGAACGGGCGCTCAACCGGGTGGTCGAGGCGTGCCGGCGTGAGCTGCCTCAGACATTCGAGAGCGAAAGCTACCAGGAGCGGATGCAGGAGGCGCTGCGACCGATGGCCGAGGAACGGGATCGCTCCGTGGAGCGCCTGCAAAACGAGGCGCGACGGCGGGGTTTTGCGGCAAGCCTTACGCCGGCAGGCTTCGCGGCAACGCCCATCGGGCCCCAGGGCCAGCCCCTTTCTTCCGCCGCGCTGCAGGAACTCTCGGAAGAGGACCGGGCATCCCTGGAGGAACGCCGGCGCGAAGTGTCGCAGCTCATTGAGGACACCATGCGCGAGCTTCGCCAGGCGGACGCGAACGCTCGTGAGGCGATTGCGAATGTTGACCGCGACGTGGCGCGCTTTGTGGTTGGCGGCATCATCGATGACCTGCGGAATGAGTTCGGCGCGTACGGCCTGAAAGACCAATTCGACGCGATCGAGAACGACATCGTCCGCAACCTGGACCAGTACAAGCGGTTCACGGAGAGTGCGCTGGCCCAGCTGCCGCCGCACGTTGTGGCAGAGATGAATGCGTCCCGGGAGCGACTCCTGCAGCGCTACGCGGTGAACCTCTTCGTGAGCCACGGCGACGAGCCGGCGCCCGCGGCGCCAGTCGTGTTTGAGCAAAGCCCCACGTACTACAATCTGTTCGGACGCGTGGATTACGCGCCCCAGTACGGCGCGCTCACGACCGACTTCACGCAGATCAGGCCCGGCGCGTTGCACAGGGCAAACGGGGGGTACCTCGTGCTCCAGCTCGAGGAACTGCTCAGCGAGCCCTGGGCCTGGCTCAAGCTCAAGCGCTCACTGAAGGCGGGCGAGGCCCGCGTCGAGAACCTGGGCGAAGCATGGGCCGCATTCCCGACCGTCAGCCTCGTGCCAGAGCCCATTCCGCTTGCCCTCAAGGTCATTCTGGTGGGAAAGCCACTCACGGTGGCGCTCCTCGACGCGCTCGACCCCGAGTTCAACGAGCTCTTCAAGATGCGCGCGGAATTCGAGCCCGACGTCGACTGGACGGAGCCGACGACGCGCGAGTATGCGAGCTTTGTACGGCGAACGGTGGACGAATGCGCGCTTCGCGCCTTCGACCGTGGGGCGCTTGCCGAGGTCATCCACTACGGGAACCGCCTCGCAGGGCGCCAGGATCGGCTCACGACCCGCTTCGGGGCCATCCAGGACCTGTGTGCCGAAGCCAACGAATTGGCCCGGCGCGAGGGTGCGGACCGCGTGGCCGAGCAGCACGTTACGCATGCTATCGAGGGGCGTCGCCACCGCGCGGGGCTCGTACCGGACCGCATGCGGCGCATGATCGCCGAGGGCACGCTGCACATCGAGACGTCGGGCGCGGTCGTGGGCCAGGCGAACGGGCTCGCAGTCTACCACGTCAGCGGCCAGGCTTTCGGAGTGCCGATCCGCATCACCTGCCGTGTGGGCCTCGGCCGACGGGGGATCGTCGCCATTGAGCGCGAGGTCGAGCGGAGCGGCGCCATCCATACGAAGGGCGTGCTTGTGCTCACGGGTTACCTGATGGGCACGTTCGGACGCGACAGGCCGCTGGCGTTCACGGCCAGCCTCACCTTCGAGCAAAGCTACGATGAGGTTGAGGGCGACTCTGCCTCGTCGGCCGAACTCTACGCTATCCTCGCCTCGCTGGCGGAGGCGCCAATCCGCCAGGATGTTGCGGTGACGGGGTCGGTCGACCAGTTCGGCGCCATACAGCCCGTGGGAGGTGTCACCGAGAAGATCGAAGGCTTCTTCGACGTCTGCCGGGAAGTCGGGCTGACGGGCACACAGGGCGTGATCGTGCCGCGGCGCAACATGACAAGCCTGACGCTACGCCCGGACGTTGTGCAGGCGGTGTCCGAAGGGGAGTTCCACGTCTGGGCAATCGACCGGGTGGAACAGGGCCTCGAAATCCTGACCGGCATGACCGCGGGCAGCATAGGGCCGGACGGCCACTACCGTGAAGGGACGCTCTTCCGCCACGTGAGCGACGCGCTCGATGAGATGCGGCGCCGGGCCGAACCGTCGCGGGACGGTGCCGGGAGCCTGCACGGCGACACAGGTGTGGAGGTCGACGTCCGCCACGCGTGAGGTCCGCTCGAACTCACAACCACCTGTTCACACTCCACCGCGACCCCTCGTTCGTGGAACACGGCCGCCAGGCGGTTGCGGACACGCTGGCCCGGACGGCGCCTCCGTAGCTGCGGGGCAATACGTTCGGCGCATAGTTGACCTGGCAGGCGGGTGCGGTAACACTTCAGGACGTGACCAGCCCCTCCAATCGCCACGCATTGCTCGCGGACAAGCTCGTCCATCCGCAATTTCCGCGAGCAGGGAGCTACGACCTTGAATGGCAGTTCCAGAACGCTATGGGGCCAAACCCCCTGTGGCTCGCCGAATCGCTCAGTGAACTGCTGGAGCTGACCCCGGGGATGCGCGTACTCGACCTCGGTTGTGGACGGGCGGTGACGTCCATCTTTCTTTCGCGCGAGTTCGGCGTGCAAGTTGTGGCGGCAGATCTCTGGGTGCAGCCGCACGAAAACTGGACGCGTGTGGCCGAAGCGGGGCTTGATGCCCAGGTGATGCCACTGCACGCGGAAGCGCACGACCTGAAATTCGCGCACGGGTATTTCGACGCGATCGTCAGCCTGGACGCATATCACTACTTCGGCACGGATGACCTCTACCTTGGCTACCTGGTCCAGTTCCTCAGGCCCGGCGGGCAACTCGGCATCTGCGTGCCAGCGCGGACAGATGCGGCTGAAGGCACAGTCCCTCTGCACATGGATGACGCCTGGGACTGGGACTACCATTCATTCCATGGTCCCCGCTGGTGGCGCAGGCACTGGGAGAAGACGGGCAAAGTGCGCATGGAGCATGCAGATCTACTCCCTGACGGCTGGCGTCACTGGCTGCGCTGGGAGCAACTGACCGCCCTTGAGGGCTCCGCCGAGTGGCGCAAGGAATCGGCCGCCTGGGCCGAAAAGCTGGAAGAAGACGCGGGGCAATCACTTGGATTCGCGCGCGTCGTCGCCCGGACACCCGGGGGATAGCGGCGAACTTTTCTGGCGGGCGCCGGTGTCCTTCGGCGCACGGATCACCGCGGCCGTCATCATGCAGGCGCCCCGGGGCACCGCGCCTTAAGCAATACGGTCTGACCGGCCGAATTACGCGCCCGCGGGTGTGGCGCCGAAGAAGCGCGTGACTTCCGCTGCGACGGCGTCCGCGGCTGTGTACGTCCCAAAGTGACCCGCGCCCTCGATTTCGCGGACGTGTCCGTCGGCGACGTGTGTGGCCACGTGCCGGGCGCTGTCCCGGAACCACGGGTTCGACCGTTCGCCGTGGAGGATCAAAACCGGGGCTTC
>SKSF01000042.1 GCA_007118095.1 Dehalococcoidia bacterium | reverse complement strand
TTCGCCGCCTTCCAGGTCGCCCTGGCCGTCTGCGGCGCGGCCATCGCCCCCGTCATCGTCGGTTTCATCTCCGAAGTGGCGCAGACCCGGTTCGACGCTACCGGCGGCGAAGGCCTCCAGGCCGGCCTCATCGGCGCCACCCTGGGCGCCGGGGTCATCGGCTCATGGTGCATGTACCTCGCCAGCCGCCACGCCGCCGTAGATGTCCAGCGGACCATGACCGCCTTCCTCGAACAGCAGGCCGAACGCGCCCGCCGGAAAGCCGCCGAATCCGAATAGGCCGGGACCGGGCCCCTACCGCATGACTGTCTTCACGCCCTCGGCGATCCGCCGCTGCCGCTCCACCGACCAGTACATGTACACGATGTACCCCACGCCCGCCACGCCCAGCGCAATGCTCAGCGGCATCCCGTCGCGGCCGAGCTCCTGCCAGGCGAAGCCCAGCGCGAACAGTAGCCCCGTCGCCAGGTGCGCAATCGCCGTCAGCGCGTTCGCCGGCGCAAGGTCGAACGACTCGCTGTGATGTTTCAACACCACCCGCGACGCGTTCAGCAACAACGGCAGCCCCGCCAGCGCTGCAAGGGACATCACCGGCGCAATACCCGCGGCCACCAGCGCCCCCGCCGCGATAAACGGCGTCAACGCCAGCACCGGGTACAGCTTCGCCGCGCGCTCACGGCCCAGCCGGACCACCAGGGTGCGCTTCCCGGTCCGCGCATCCGCCGCGTAATCCGGGAACTCGTTGATATACAGAACCAGCGCGATCAACAGCGCCACCGGCAACGATGCCAGCACTGCCCCGCTCGTCACCGTGCCCGTCTGGACATAATAGGCGCCGATCGTCATCAACACGCCGTAGTTCAGCGCCACCAGCACTTCGCCCATCCCGCGTGACGCCCACGAAAACGGTTTGCCCGTGTAGAAGATGCCCGAGACCAGCCCCGCGGCGCCAAACGCCAGCACCCACGGCAACCCCGTGATCGCCAGCCCGATGCCAATCGCCACCGCCAGGCCCGTGAGTGCCGTACCCAGCACCAGCATCGAAACCGGCGTCATCAACCCCAGCTGGATCACCCGACTGCCCCCGGAAAACGGCCGTACGAAGTCCCGGTTTGCCGGGTCGTTCCCGGCCCGGTGGTCGAAGTAGTCATTGAATACGTTCGTCCCGGCCTGGATGGCCACGGCAGCAATCAACGTGAGGATCGCGGGCAACCATGCCAGTGCGCTCGTGTCGTGCCAGGCAATCGTCACGCCCAGCACCACCGGCACCACGCTCGCCAGCAGAGATAGCGTCCGCACGGCCTCTCGCCAGGCGCCGACCTGCTTCTTCGCTTCCTCAAGGTCGCCCGCCGCTGCGGAGTGCTCTTCGAACTCGATGACCGTCGGTGGCATCCCCTGGACGATCTCGCCGAACACCCGCATCTTCAGTTCCATCGGCGTCACCTTGATGAAGTCCAGCACGTCCGTCTGGTTGTTCTCCTTCAGGTGCGAAACGATGGGCGAAGGCCCCGATGTCAGCTCCAGCGCCAGGTCGCGCTCCGGCCCATCGCCGATGATCGTCGCCCGGCCCGTGATCTCGATCTCCCGCCAGCCGTTCTGCTCCGTCCGCCGGTCCAGCACCAGCAGCGAAATCGACGGGTTGTGCGCGAGCTGCAGCAGCTTCGGGTCGCCGCGCATGCTCGACAGGTAGATATTGAACTCTTCGTCCGCAGCGAAGTGCATCATCCGCGTCCGCAGGCGATCTCCCCCGCTCGTCGAAACCGCCACCTCCGGGATCGCGTTCAGCGAATCCAGCACTTCGTCCCGCGTATGGTTTCCAGCAACAATCGTTCCAGCCACGAAAGCACCGCCTCAAAACGTCGGGCCAGCATAATGCGCGCCATCGCTATGGCGTATGAGGCAGCTTACAGTCCCCGCCGGCCCGTAGGGCGCAGGGCCAGCAACCGCTCCCGCTGCTCATCGTCCAGGTACTTCACTGCCTCCCGCATCGTCACACCCGAAGCCCGCGCGGCGCGCGGCTCCAGCCACCCCGCCACCAGCGCCGGACGTTTCTTCCCCGTCTCCCGCAGCACCCAGCCGATCGCCTTGCGGACAAAGAACTCCCGCTCCTCCAGCATCGCATCCGCGTACCGCGCGAACCGGTCCCAGTCACCTTCTCCCCGCCGCAGCCCCGGCAACAGCGCCAGCAGCGCCGTCCGCCGTATCCAAAAGTCCGCATCCTCCACCCATCGATCCAGCGTCCCGTTCAGTTCCGGGTGCCGCTCCACCAGCGGCGCGACCACGTCCATCGCCATCCCATCCACCAGCGCCCACGTGTACGAATCCCGCAATAACCGCTCGATGACGTCGATATGCTCCGGCGCAAGCAGCTTCACCCGCTTGCTCAGCGCCATCACGGCCCCGGCACGGCATTCCCATATCCGGGTCGCCCACAACGCCTCCGCGAGCGCCACCACCCCGGCCGCATCCAGCTCCTCATGCTCGCGCAGAAACCGCTGCACCACGCTCCGGGTCACACCCACCTTCGCCCCCATGAACGCCAGGTCACTCTTCAGGTACGCCTGCATCTGCGGCGCCCGCTCCTCCTCCGCGACCGCTCGAAAACCCTCAACCAGCTCCCGCACACCAGCGTCGACATCGAACATCTCGCCCATCAACGCACCTCCCTCGCGGGCGCCGCCGCCGGCCAAGGGATGCGGCCACCCTGTCCGGCCGCTAGGATACGCCCACCACACAACCATTGGAGGTGCCCTGTGAAGTTCGGCATCCAGATGTTCCCGACCGACTACGCAATCCCCGCACATGAGCTCGCCAAAGCCGCCGAAGACCACGGCTTCGAATCCATCTTCCTCCCCGAGCACACCCACATCCCCACCAGCCGCGAGTCCGCCTGGCCAGGCGGCGGCGAACTCCCCCAGGAGTATTCCCACACCCTCGACCCCTTCGTCGCACTCGGCGCCGCGGCAGCAGCCACATCCACCATCAAGCTCGGCACCGGCATCTGCCTGGTCGTCGAACGCGACCCCATCACCCTCGCCAAGGAAGTCGCCAGCATCGACCACCTGTCCAACGGCCGCTTCCTCTTCGGCATCGGCGGCGGATGGAACCTCGAAGAGATGGAAAACCACGGCACCAACCCCAAGCGCCGCTGGAAACTCCTCCGCGAACGCATCCTCGCCATGAAGGAGATCTGGACCAAAGACGAAGCCGAATACCACGGCGAATTCGTCAACTTCGACCCCATCTGGTCGTGGCCCAAGCCCGTCCAGAAGCCGCACCCGCCCATCCTCATCGGCGGTGACGGCCCTCGCACGCTCGACCGCGTCGCTGAATACGGCGACGGCTGGATCCCGATCGGCGGCCGCCTCAGCGACCTCGAAGAAAAGGTCCAGCGAGCAAAGCAGATGGCCAAAGACGCCGGTAAGCCCGAACCCTCCATCAGCATCTTCGGCTCCCCCGCCCGCGAAGAAGCCATCGAAGGCTACCAGCAGGCCGGCGTCGACCGCCTCATCTTCGGCCTCCCGCCAGCCCCCGCCGATACTGTCCTCCCGTCCCTCGAGCGCCGCGCCGAGCTCATCAAGCCCTACCTCTAGCGCCCACCTTGTGCGGCCCATGCGTCCCGAGGAACAGTGCAACCCACTGCTCGTTGCTCAGCTCCGAAGGGCGCGCATCAATCGAAAACCCGCCAGTGGCTGCCGCGCGTTTGAGCGCGCGGTAGCCCACCTTACCCCGCAGGTTTCGCCGCACGTCACCCCGCCCGCGCCCGAACCCTGCTCGCACAAACGCCTCGAACCTTTCCCACAGGCACGCATCCACCAGCGGCCGCTCCCGCCGCCGCGCGGCCAGCAAGACACAGTCCGTCCCCGGTCGCGGCACGAAATCGCCTCGCCGCAACGCCATCCGGATGTCCAGCTCCCACCCGGCCCGGGCAAGCACCGACATCACGCTGCTTCGCCCGGCGCCCGCCCAGTGCAACGCCGCATCCCGCTCGAGTACGAAGTAAGCTGCCACCGGCCGCCGCTCGCCGAACAGCGCGAGCCGCATCAGCTCCGAAGTAATCCCAAACGGCACGTTCCCCACCAGCACAAACGCCTCCCGCGGAAAGCGCATCGAGAGCACGTCCCCGAGCACCGGCCGCACCACATCGCTCCCCGCGAAGCGGGCACACAGCCGTTCCCACGCCGCCCGGTCCCGCTCGACCGCCACCACGTCCCCGGCGCGCTCCGCCAGGGCGGTGGTCAACATCCCCTCACCCGCCCCGGCCTCCACCACCCGCGCCCGTGACCCAAGGGCCATGCGCGAAACGACACGCCGCGCCACCGCCACCGAGCGAAGGCGGTGATATCCAAGCACCGTCTGCAAAGCAGACCGCGATCCACGCTGAGACATGCGAACAACCCGCACGCCACGTGCGCCGCACCAACGCAACAGAGGTCAAACGAGGGGACGGAACACGCGGCTCACTGGCGCATCCCGGCGCTTGCGGGATGCGCGGACGGCGACACGCCCTGAATGGGCGTCTATCGCAGCCGGTTGCCGGTCGCTACGCGTGTTTCCATGCCTTCGAGTCTCGCCCCGTGACAGGAATCCGTCAACGCTCTTCGCGCCTGGTTGCAGCCCCGCAACCCCGGGCACATCCCGGGGGACAACAGGGAGCTACCCGCCCCTGCGGACGCCCGGTTTGCAGGGAATTTACCGGGCTCGCATCCGCCGTTTTCCGCTGGCCCCCACACTCTCTCCGAGCGGCGGGCAAGTGGGCCCGGGAGGCGACATGAACGAGCAGCAGGACAAGCCCACGACCATTTGCGCATGGTGCGATGAAGTCCTCGAGAACGGCGGACCCGACGTCTCGCACGGCATCTGCACCGCTTGCGCCGAGCAGTTCATTCAGCAGCTCGACCTGGCCTGCCCCACCCGCCAGCGGCACGCCCTCCCCATCGCCAGCTAACAAAAAGAAGCGCCCAGGCAAGGGGCGCTCTCACTGTCCATCATCGCGTCGGGACCGCTACCCCGCCTGGCGGGCCACCGCCTCCGCCGCCGCTTCCGCCGCATCCGCATCACCCAGGTACCGCGACACCACCGGCGTCATGTCTTCGTCCAGCTCGTACACTAGCGGGATCCCCGTCGGGATGTTCAGCTCCGGGATCTCCTCGTCCGGGATTCCATCGAGGTGCTTCACCAGTGCTCGCAGGCTGTTCCCGTGCGCCGCAATCACCGGCGTATGCCCCGCCCGCAGGTCCGGCACGATCGCGTCGTACCAGTACGGCAGCATCCGCTCCACCACGTCCTTCAAGCACTCCGTCGCGGGCAGCACATCGGGTGGCAAGTCTCCGTACCGCACATCGTAGCGCGGGTGCCGTTCATCACCCTCGTCCAGCGGCGGTGGAGGCGTGTCGTAGCCGCGCCGCCAGGCAAACACCTGGTCCGGGCCGTACGCGTCTGCCGTTTCCTTCTTGTCCAGCCCCTGCAGCGCGCCGTAGTGCCGCTCATTCAGCCGCCACGACCGGCGCACCGGCAGCCACGGCCGGTTCGCCACATCAAGCGTGATGTTTAGCGTCGCAATCGCCCGCACCAGCACCGACGTGTGTGCGACCGTCAGCTCAATCCCTTCAGCGTTGATGAGCTCGCCCGCCTTCCGCGCTTCGTCCTCACCCGCCTGCGTGAGCGGCACATCCGTCCACCCCGTGAAGCGGTTTTCCTTGTTCCAGGTGCTTTCGCCGTGGCGCAGCAGTACGAGCGTATGCGGCATCTGGCTCGCTCCTTCTCCGTAATCCGTCCACACAGTCTACCGTCACACCCGGATCACGGACGAATCTGCCACTGCCCACAACACAGTATTGACCGGCTTTGCTACAATAATGCCGGTGGGCGGGCGCGCGGTTCGCAGAGCTTCCCTCCGCCCTGCATTGCTTCCCTACTGATTTCCCTGCGCGCGTCCGCCCTCTCTTCCCTTCCCCACGTTCCGCCCGGCTTCTTATCGCTTCCCTGTGTCTGTATACGTACCTCGCGTTTACCCGGATTCCCCCGGTGCGGCGCTTTTTCGAAAGACTTTATCGCGGTAATACCTGAGCTCCCCCAGCGACTCCCGGATATCGCTCAGCGCCCGGTGCGCCTCCCGCTTCTGCGGCAACTCCACCTCCGGGTACCACCGCCGCACCAGCTCCTTCAGCGTCGAAACATCGATATTCCGGTAGTGCATGAAGCCATGCAGCTCCGGCATATAGCGCGCCAGGAACTGCCGGTCCATGTGCACCGAATTCCCGCACAGCGGCGAAGCCCCCGGCTCCGCCAGCGGACGTAAGAACGCCAGCACCTCAGCCTCCGCCTCCGCCAGGCCTACCGTCGACTCCCGCACCCGCTGCGCCAGGCCAGATTCCCCGTGGTGCTTCGTGTTCCATTCATCCATCGCCGCCAGCACCTCGTCCGGCTGATGGATCACGATGTCCGGCCCCTCCGCTATCTCCTCCAGGTCGCCATCCGTCACGATCACCGCGATTTCGAGCACCGCGCACGTCTCCGGGTCCAGCCCGGACATCTCCATGTCTACCCACACCAGCGGCGCCGGTTTCTGTCCCTCATCAGCCATCGCTCAATTGTCCCCACACCCGGCCAACGAGTCGAACCACACTCCACCGCGCCTATGAATTGGCGCAGCACCCGGTCAGCCGCCGCCACACCCGCTTCCTCCTCCCCGCGCCCGCCGTGCTAGGCTTCCACCACCCTCGAGCACGGGAGGCATCCATGCCCGCCGACCATCGTGAACTCGCCCGCGCGAACCTCGAACGCCTCGGCATCCGCCCCGGCGACGAAGATCTCGAACGCCTCGCACCCTTCGTCCAGCGCAGAAGCTACGTCCCGGCCCCACATCTCGTCACCGAACCGTGGACCCTCCCCCGCACCGTGAGGTGGAACCGTGGCTAACGACGACCTCGCCTTCGTGGGCATCGCCGAGGCAGCACAACGCCTCCGCGACCGCGAAATCACCAGCGTTGAGCTCACCGAAGCAACCATCCTCCGATTGGAACGCCTCGAACCCACCATCAACGCCTACATCACCCCCACCCTCGAGCTCGCACGCGACGCCGCACAGCGCGCCGACGCCGACTTCGCCGCCAGCATCGACCGCAGTCCCCTGCAGGGCGTCCCCATCGCGCTGAAAGACCTCTGCGCCACGCACGACATCCGCACCACTGCCGGCTCCCGCATCCTCGGCGACTGGGTGCCCCAGACCGACGCAACCGTCACCCGCAAGCTCCGCGAAGGCGGCGCCGTGCTCATGGGCAAACTCAACCTCCACGAATTCGCCTATGGCGTTACCAGCGCAAACGAACACTACGGCGTCGTCCGCAACCCCTGGGACCTCGAACGCCACCCCGGCGGCTCGAGCGGGGGGTCGGGCGCCGCCGTCGCCAGTGGCCTCGCCGCCGGCGCCATCGGCACCGATACCGGCGGTTCCATCCGCATCCCCGCGTCGCTCTGCGGCGTCACTGGCCTCATGCCCTCCTATGGCCGCGTCTCGCGCGCCGGCGTCGTCCCCCTTTCCTGGTCGCTCGACCACGTCGGCCCCCTCACCCGCTCCGTCGAAGACGCCGCCCTCTTTCTCAACGCCATCGCCGGCTACGACCCCGCCGACCACAGCTCCATCCGCGAATCCAACCCCTTCGACGCGGCCGCCCAGCTCGGCGAACCCATCGAAGGCCTCCGTATCGGCATCGTCCGCGACCAGTTCCTCGGTGTCAGCGACGACGTCGCCCGCGCGGTGGAAGACGCCATCGAAGTGTTCCGCGGCCTCGGCGCCGTCACCCGCGACGTCTCCCTACCCATGCTCGAATCGGTCCGGGCGCTCCCCATCCTCTCGGTCGAAGCAGCCGCCTACCACGCCGAATGGCTGCGCAACCGCCCTGGCGATTACAGCGACGAAGTCCGCTCGCTCCTCATGATGGGCGCCACCGTCAGCGCCGTTGACTACGTCAATGCCCTCCGCGTCCGCCGCGAGTTCACCGACTTCGTCGCCCACATCATGCGCAACGTCGACCTCCTCCTCATGCCTACCTGCTCCCGCACCGCCAGCCGCATCGACGAGATAGACGCCAGTGTGCTCCAGTTCGCCCGGCTCACCTCACCCTGGGACCATACCGGCCAGCCCGTCATCTCCGTCCCTTGCGGGTTCGATGGCGACGGCCTGCCCATCGGCCTGTCCCTGGCGGCGCCGCCTCTCGAGGAAGCCCTCCTCTGCCGTGTCGCCCACGCCTACCAGCAGGAGACCGCCTGGCATCTCCAGCGCCCGGCCCTCGCCTGACGACCGCCGCTCTCCTGCGGCGCGCCTGTGACCTTGCTACGATGCCCGGGGCATCAGGCAGACCCGCGAGGGATGGCTACACCCTTCCCGCCAACTATCATCCCGCAGCGAGGAGAAGGTTCTATGACAGCAGAGCAAGAATTCGGACGGCGCATCAAGGGCGCAATCATCGGCACCATCGAAGGAGCCGGCGAAATCACGGAAAGCGCCGTCGGCTCGGTCTCATCGCTCATCCAGCGCACCATCAAGGAAACAGGCGAAAGTGGCGCGGCCGTCGGCGGACTCGCCGTGGGTGCTGTGCGCGGCACCGTCAGCGCCGCTGGCAGCGTCGTCGGGATGACCGCCCTCACCGCCGCCGAGAGCCTCGGCGCCGTTGTTAAAGCTACCAGCGACGTCGCGACCTCCGTTGGGAACGCTGCAAAGGCTGCCGTCATCGGCACCGTCCGGGGCACCTCTGAAGCCGGTGGCGAAGCCCTCGGCGCGGTCGGTGAAACCAGCCGCGGCGCCGTCCGCGAAGCGTCCTCCGTTGGTGCGGACATCACTGCAGCCGCCGTCGGCGCCGTCGAAGGCGCCATCCAGATCTCGAAGGAAACCGCCCTCAACGTCGAAGAAGCCGCCTCCGCCGCGGCCACTGGCGCCGTCGAAGCAGCCGGCGAGATCAGCGACGCAGCCGCCTATCGCGTCCGCAAGGCCGTCGAGGGCACGATCCAGGGCACCAAAGTTGTCGTGAACACCGCCGTTGGCCGTGAAGACCCGAAAGACCAGGGCCCCTCGCAGTAGTCAGCACCAACTCCAGGGACAGGCGTCCTCGGACGCCTGTCCCTGCTACACATCCCGCGCCGGCTGGCCGGCGCCATCATCCGGCGACTCGAGCCCTACCTCCGCCAACACCCGCCGTAGCCGCTCCAGCGTGAACGGCTTGTGCAAGACCACCGGGATGCGCCGCCGGTCTTCGTCCCGGAGGAAATGGTTCGGCGCATAGCCGGACGAAACAACAACCGGCAGGTCCGGCCTGATTGTCGTGAGTTCCCGGAACGTCTCCGCACCGCTCCGGTCCGGCATCACCAGGTCCAAAACCACCGCCACCCACAGGCCGGGCGCATCCTGCACCATCCGCAGCGCCTCCTCGCCACCGGCGACCCCCTTCGCTTGATAGCCGAGCCGCTGCAGCATTGTGACCGTCGCCCGCCGGACAATCGTATTGTCGTCCACGACCATGACGAGATCACCCGCGGGCGCCGAAACAGCCGGCGCCTGCTGCACCCCCCGCCCCGGCAGCCGCGGCAGACGAATCGTAAACGTCGCACCATCACCCGGCACCGAATCCACCCCTATCGAGCCCCGGTGCGACGCAACAATGCCGTACGTACTCGGAAGCCCCAGCCCGGTCCCAAGACCGCTCGGCTTCGTCGTGTAGAACGGTTCGAAGACCCGTGACCTCGTCTCCTCGTCCATCCCTGGCCCCGTGTCCGCGATCGAAAGGTGCGCCTCCCGCTCGTCAGATGTCAGCGCGATCAGCAGCGTCCCCCCGTCCGGCATCACGTACCCGGCGTTCATCACGATGTTCATCACCGCCTGCTGAAGCTGCGCCGCATCTCCCTCGGCCATCACCGGCGCATCCGGCACGGACACGTCCACCTCAACCGCCTTTGGGAGCGTTAGCCGGCTCAACCGCAGCGAGTCAGAAACCACATCCCGCAGGTCCACCTCCGCCAGCCGCGCCAGCTCGCCCCGCGCAAACCGCAGCAACCCGCCGGTAATGTCCGCAGCGCGATGTGCCGCCTCGTCGATCGTCTCCAGGTTCAGCGTGTCGTCGGGCGTCCGCGGCGAGTCGCTCATCCGCAGGAGGCTCACCGCCCCCAGCATCGCGGTCAGTAAGTTATTGAAGTCATGCGCCAGGCCGCCGGCGAGCGCCCCCAGGCTCTCCATCTTCTGCGCCTGGATCATCGCCTGGTCCGCCCGTTCAAGAGCCGCCGCATCCCGGTTGATATTCACCGCCCCCAGCGGCTTCCCCGCCTCGTCTCGGAATACCATCGTCACTGTGGAAAGCAGCACCTCCGTCCCATCCTTCGCAATCATGGGCAATGCACCTTCCCACTTCCCCTCCTCCACCATCGCCACACGCATCTCCTCGACCAGGCGCTCGCTCGCTTGCGGCGCCAGCAGCGTCGACGAGTCACGCCCCACCACCTCCTCACGCTCGTATCCCAGCAGATCTGCCGCTGCCGCATTCCACTCGGCGATGACACCATCCATTGTGGTCACGACGACCGCATCACTCACCTGCGAAAACGCTCGCCCGAGCTCCCGGCAAGCTGCGCGCGACCGTACGCGATGGCCGTGGAGTTCCGCGATCTCCTGGTTTGCGAGCACCGCGAACTCCTCGATCCGCGTCACATCCTCCTGCGTCCACTGGCGCGCATCGTGATCCATGACGCACATCCCGCCTAGCACATGCCCATCCGGGTGCCGCACCGGTGCCCCCAGGTACGCCCGCACTCCGAACTCGGTCACTGCCGGGCTGTCTTCCAGCCACGGGTGACCCACCCCGTCGTCTATTTCCACGACCTCCCCCAGCACCACCACCAGTCCACACACCGCATGATCGATCGGCGTCTGTCGCAACGATGCCCACGGCTCCAGCAACCCCGTCGCACCTGCGAACACCTGCCGTTCCGGCTCCACCAGCGAGACGACGGAGGTAGGGGCGCCAAGCGCCGCCGCCGCGAGGTGGCTCAGCCGCTCAAAACCCTCCACTGGTGCCCCATCAACGAGCCCCAGCGAGTGGAGTGCCTCCACCCGCGCCGGGTCGCTAAGTTCTGGCCGATCTTTCCATAATGGCATGACGTCGACCCATGACACCTTTTCTCGATACGTGTCACCTACATTAAACGCTTCCGCTACAGATCGTCTATAGCTTCGATATTTCGATCACATAGCTATTCACGTCGTGCCACCCACCATCCGCCGCAGATGCCCGGCCTCGTTCAGACTCACCACCGACCGCTGCCCCGTGCTCGCCACCATGAACCGGTTGATGCTCGTGTACACCGGGTCGAAGAAAAACACCTCGTCCATCCCCAGCACGTGCGACGCCCACGCGTTAATCACCCCGCCGTGGCACACGACCGCAGCCCGGCCACCCCGGTGCCGCCCCGCAATCTCGCTCAGCGCCGCAACCACCACCTCCCGGAACGAATGCGGGTCCTCCATCCCAAACCGCTTGTCTTCCATCTGCCGCCGCCACAACTCGTAGTTGATGACCTTCAGCTCCTCCAGCGGGATGTACGTATCCGAATGCTGGTCGAACTCCGCCACCCCCTGGTGTACCTCCGGCTCCATGCCCTGCTGTTCCGCCAGCGGCGCACACGTCTCCCGCGCCCGCAGCAACGGGCTCACATACAGCCCGTCGAACTCCTCGTCCGAAAGCCATTCCGCCATCCGCTGAGCCTGCTCATGGCCCACATCACTCAGCGGCGGGTCCGCCGCCGTCCCATCTTCCGTCACCCGCGTCACCGGCAACCCGTGCCGGATTATCACTAGCTCCATCAGTTCCCCCTGCCCCTAGTACGGGAGCCCCTGCAGCCCGTACAGCGTCCGCGCATACGATACCCGTCCCAGGTGCCCGTTCCCGTGCCCGATCAGCCCGTGGCCAATCGCCTCCATCCGCGGGACCTCGCCCCACGGGCGGATCGTCATCGTCTCCGCCAGGTACGCGTCGCTCATCCCCGCAATACGCGGCACGACCTCCCCCTTCACCGCCTCCACATACTGGGCGAACTCGTTCGCTGCCGGGAATATCAGCCCATAGGCAGCATCCGCATCCATCCCCGTCCCCTGGTCCACCTTCGGCAGCCCCCAGCGCTCGTGGAAACCCTCCCGCACCCATACCGGCTGCTCACGCTCGAACACAAAGTGAATGATGTTGTCCACCGTCCGCGCCACGTGCCACACGTCGAACCCCGGCGAATTCGTCACCCCGCCACGCGTATCGTTGAGCTGCTCGGGCGTCAGCCCATCAAGGGCCATGGTGCAGTAGTCCAGCACCCGTTCCACCAACCGCGAATATTGCGCCGGCACCGTCGGTTCAACGCCCATCCCCGGGAGATTCGTCATTATTCGCGCCTCCTTCGTCAGTGGAGGCGATCATACGCGCGCCACA
Source organism: Dehalococcoidia bacterium (assembly GCA_007118095.1). GTDB lineage: Bacteria > Chloroflexota > Dehalococcoidia > Tepidiformales > Tepidiformaceae > SLAK01. The sequence goes on along the minus strand of SKSF01000042.1, from coordinate 5,466 downwards.
GCGTCGCGTCTTTCGGCGGTCAGACGTCGCCGTACCGCAATTCCGTTTCGCCAAAGACCACCGGGTCCCCCACTTTTGCGCCCGCACGCGCCAGCGCCTTGTTCACACCCCACCGGTCGAGCCGCCGTTCGATCTCCGCACGCGCCCCGTCCATCTCCAGGTCCATCATTTCGACGAACGTCACTACCCGGCGTCCTTCAACCACGAACCGCCCTTCCTCGTCCTGCGCAATGGTGAACCGCTCGCTCGACTCCGGACGCAGCACCGGGACTTCCTCGGCCCGTGCCTGCACCGCCTTTTCCCGCTCTTCCCGCACCAGTTCCATCAGCCGCTGCTTCAGCGCCTCCACGCCATCGCCGGTCTCCGCCGACGTCACAAACACGTCGCCGCCAACATGCTCCCCCAGCACCTCGGCCGCCAGTGCCGCCGCCGCCGGGTCGAGGTCAGCCTTCGTCACCGCCACAACCTGCACCAGCGACGCCACCTCCGGGTCATACGCCCGCAGCTCCCCCTGGATGAGCTCGTAGTCCGTCACGGGGTCAGGCGAACTGCTGTCCACCACGTGCAGGAGCACACGGCACCGCCGCACATGCTTCAAGAACTCGAACCCCAGCCCGTAGCCCTCGCTCGCGCCTTCCACCAGCCCGGGCAGGTCCGTCAGCGTGAAGCGGTCGAAGCCAAAGTTCACAACCCCGAGCATCGGCTCCAGAGTCGTGAACGGGTACGAAGCAATCTTCGGTTTCGCGTTCGAAACGGTCGCGAGGAACGTTGACTTCCCTGCGTTGGGCAGGCCCAGCAACCCCACCTCCGCCAGCAGCCGCAGCTCCAGCCGGAGCGTTACCTCCTCACCACGATGCCCCTTCTGTGCGTAGTTCGGTGCCTGGTTCGTGCTCGTCGCGAACCGCTTGTTTCCCCATCCGCCGCGGCCGCCATGCGCCACGAGTACCGTCTCGTCCAGCTCCTGCAGGTCGGCGATGAGGTCTCCGTTCTCGTCATCAACTACCACGGTGCCAACCGGCACCTCCAGCGTGATGTCCTCCCCGTGCGCCCCCGCCTTCTGCTTCGATGCACCATCACCACCGTTGCCCGCACGGAACCGCCGCTTCGAGCGGTACAGCTCCAGCGTGTACACGTCGTCCACCGCCTTCAGGAACACCCGGCCGCCGCGGCCGCCATCACCACCGTCGGGGCCACCCATCGGGACGAACTTCTCCCGGTGGAAGCTCACCGCTCCCTTTCCACCATTCCCACCGTGGACCGTGATCGCAACAGCATCAAGCATCACCTCATCCTTGCAGGGATTGTGGCTACAGCGAAAGACGATGATGGTGATGATGAGCACCCAACACTGTCCGGCTTCCTCCCTGCGCGACACTCCACCGCCTCAAAACACACCGCCGCCCGTGTTCGGGATGCTGTCAGGGTTCCGTCCGGGAACGCGGCAGGATCTGCCATCATGTGTATGGGATGTGCTCCGCTATGCGATGACCCCATCGCGATGCCAACACCGTTCCGGACAGGAATCACCCACAACCCGGACACAACCCGGACAGCCAGGAGCTCGACGGGAGCCGCAGATGGTCAGCTTTAAATTCGCATTCACCCATAGCGCGTGGGCGACCCGCACCATCATGGATGTGCTCGAAACCCTGCCCGTGCCGGTGGTCGATCAACCCGTCCGCGGCAGTTACCAGTCGCCACTCGAAATCCTCGCCCACCTGGTCGAAGTCGAAGAAAGCTTTCTCGCCGCGGTGCGCGGAAACGACCCCCCACCTGCCATCACCGACTATGCCCTCGACCGCTCACGCTGGCGGCTCAACGCCCTCGAATCCGGCTGGCAGGACGCCTTGCTCATGACCGCTGCCAGGGACACGGTCTACATCCCCTGGCTCGAACAGCGGTTGGACCGCGACGACGTGCTTCTCCAGGTGTTGCTCCATTCCCAGCAACACCGCTCCGAGCTTGCGCTCCTCGCGAGCATGGAAGGCGCCGAAATCCCACACACCGACTACATCCTCATGCGGACCGGGTGGATCGGCCCGTCCGCGTCCTAGCTGCCGCTCCCGCTGCCACCGTCCGTTACGGCACCAAGCTCACCCCGCCGCCGCAGTGCCGCCGCTTCGTCCTCGCCCGAGAGCAACGCCTCACCATGCTTCGCGAGCTCTTCCTCGTACGCCATCTTGTAGAGCCCGGCGTAAATCCCGTCCTGCGCCAGCAGCTCGTCATGCGTCCCGATCTCGGCAATCTCGCCGTGGTCCAGCACCACGATCCGGCTCGCCTCCCGGATCGTCGAAAGCCGGTGCGCGATGACAAACGACGTCCGGTTCTTCAGCAGCTCACGCAATGCCTGCTGGATGACGACCTCCGTCTGCGTATCCACATACGCCGTCGCCTCGTCCAGCACCAGGATGCGCGGTGACGCCAGGATGGCCCGCGCGAACGAGATAAGCTGCCGCTGCCCGACCGAGAGGTTCTGCGCCCGCTGCTGCAGCACGGTTTCGTACCCGTGTTCGAGCCGCTCGATGAACTCGTTCGCGCCCACCGCTTCCGCCGCGCGGCGCACATCCTCATCCGTCGCCTCCGGCCGGCCGTAGGCAATGTTCTCGCGCACCGTCCCGCTGAACAGGTACGGGTTCTGCAACACCACGCCCATGAACTTCGTCAGCGACCGCCGCTTGATGTCCCGGATGTCGTGGCCATCGATCCGGATCGCCCCTTCGGTAACCTCGTAGCCGCGGCTCACCAGCGCCGTGATCGTCGTCTTCCCGGCGCCCGTATGCCCCACGAACGCGATCGTCTCACCCGGCTCCACCGTCAGGTTGATGTTCTTCAGCACGGGGATGCCTTCCACGTAGTGGAACGACACGTTGTCGAACTCCACGCGGCCTTCCACCTGCTCCAGCTCGATAGCGTCCGGCTTGTCCTGGATGCGCGGTGGCGTATCCAGCACTTCGAAAATGCGCTTCCCGCCCGCCATCGCCCGCTGCAACATTGTGTACTGCAACACGAGGTCGCGGATCGGGTCGAAGAAGCGGGTCACGTACACCAGGAACCCGGTCAGCGCGCCCAGCGTCACCGCCGCGTCCACTTCCGCCGCACGCAGTGCCAGGAAGCCACCGACAATTAGCACCGCGGCCGTCGCGATCGCCACCGCCAGCTCGATCACGGGCACAATTGCCGCCGTTAGCGCCCCCGCCCAGATGTTCGCGTTCCGGTTCTGCCGGTTTAGGTCGTCGAACTGTTTCAGATTCTCGTCTTCGCGCGAAAGCGACTGGATCGCCCGCATCCCCGACACGTTTTCCCCCAACCTCCCGTAGAGCTGGCTGATCTTGACGCGCACATCGATAAACGCGCGCCGCGCGTGGTTCGCCCAGAACACCATCACCAGCACCAACACCGGCACGATGGCGAACGTCACCAGCGCGAGCTGCCAGTCGATCACCAGCAACACCACCACCACAATCGCCAGCCCGATAGCGTCCGCCGCGAACGTCAGCGAACCGCTCGTCAGCAGCTCCTGCATCACCGTCACGTCGCTCGTGAGCCGGCTGATGATGCGCCCCACTTCCATCTCGTCGTAGAAGCTCAGCGAAAGCCCCTGGACGTGTTCGTACATCTCCGTCCGAAGCTGCAACAGCAGCTTGTTGCCCAGCCATGCCGTGGTGAGCTGCTGTACCATCAACGCCAGCCACCCGAGCACCGCCATCCCCACCATCACGCCCAGGTACACCAGCACCATCGTTTCGTTCCCGCTAGCCGCCGCCGTCACCGAAAGCCCGATCAGGAACGGCTGCAGGAAGCTCGCTGCGGCGAAGATCACCATGCACGCGAACGCCAGGAACACCTGCGGCTTGTATTGCTTCATGTACGGGACGATTCGCTGGATAACTTCCGCGTCGTACGCCTTGCCCAGGTATTCCTCGTCCCAGCCGTCCGCGTTCCGGCCGCGCGCAGGCGTCCCCCCGCCGCCAAGGCCCTGGCTCCATCCGCCGGCGCCGGCGCCACCCCAGGTCGCCATCAGGAACCACCTCCAGCTGCCGGGCTGCCAGCGCGGTCACCATGCCCGTTCGGCGACACGCCGCTCAGCGCCTCTTCCTGCGCCTTCAGCTCCAGGTCGTAGATCTGCCGGTAGAGCCCGGGTTCATCCAGCAGCTCCTCGTGCGTCCCGCGCTGCACAATCCGCCCCCGGTCGAGCACGATGATCTCGTCCGCATCCTTCACCGTCCGCAGCCGCTGCGCGATAACAAACGTCGTGCGCCCCTCCATCAGCTCGTCCAACGCCTGCTGGATAAGGAACTCCGTCCGCGCGTCCACGCTCGACGTCGAATCGTCGAAGATCAGCACGGACGGGTCCAACAGCAACGTCCGCGCGATCGCCATTCGCTGCTTCTGCCCGCCCGAAAGCGTCACACCGTTCTCCCCCACCCACTCGTCGTACCCGTACGGCAGGCTCTCGATGAAGTCGTGGATCCGCGCCGCCTTCGCCGCCGTGATGATCTCCTCCCGCGTCGCGTCCGGCCGCCCGTACGCGATGTTCTCCCCGATCGTCCCCACGAACAGGAACACGTCCTGCTGCACGATGCCGATGGCCCGCCGCAGCGACGCGATGGTCAGGTCCCGGACATCGTAGCCGTCCAGCGTGACCCGCCCGTCGGTCACATCGTAGAAGCGCGGCAACAAGGTCACTACCGTCGACTTCCCGCTCCCCGTCGGGCCCAGCAGCGCGACCACCTTCCCTGGCGGCGCGTCGATGGTGATGCCCTCCAGCACCGGGCTTACCGAGTCGTACCCGAAGCTCACATTCTCGAACCGCACATGCCCCTGCGGGTTCACAAGCTCGATAGCGTCCGGCTTCTCCTCCACCTCCGACCGCGCGTCCAGCAGCTCGAACACGCGCTCGCTCGCGCTCACCGCGCGCGAGGTCACGTTGATCACCATCCCCAGCGACCGGATCGGCATCTGCAGCAGGTTCAGCCACAAAACGAAGGTCACCAGGCTCCCGTACGCCAGGTTCCCCTGCAGGATCAGGAACGACCCCACACCCACCGTCACCGCGATCTGCAACATCGAAAGACCGGTCATCAGCGGTGCGTGCTGTGCCATCAGCCGTGCCTGGCTGTAGTTCAGGTCAGCCTGCTCCTGCGCCGCCGTCCGGAACTTCTGGCTCTCGAATGGCTCCTGGCTGAACGCCTTCACCACGCGGATGCCCGAGAGCCCCTCCTCCGCGATCTGCGTCATCTCCGCCTGGTTCTGCTGGATCTTCATCCACACCGGCCGCATCCGTCGGCTCGTCGTGATCGACCGCCAGGCGATCACCGGGATCGAAACAAAGCTCACCAGTGCGAGCTGCCAGTTGATGATCAGCATCCCCGTCGTCGCGATCACCACGAGGAGCACGATGTAGAAGAGCCGGATCACGCCCATGTTCACGAAGATCCGGATGTTCTCCACATCCTGGGTCGAACG
>SKSF01000177.1 GCA_007118095.1 Dehalococcoidia bacterium | reverse complement strand
CGGCGTTGGCATCGATGGCGCCGGCCAGACGGCTCCGGGGCTGGTTGGCGAAGATACCTACCGTGTGGCCGCCCATGCGGGCGAGGCTCGTGATCATCGAGGTGCCCCAGGTGGGGCGCAGTTCGAGGACGCTGCCATCGTCGGCAAGCGCCTGGACGACCTGGCGCATGTCGTACGCGCGGCGGCGGTTGTCCGGTATGAGCGCGGCGATGTCAGCGGCGCCGGGGGCCGGTTCGCCCGAGGGCAGGTCGGTCCGCAAGTAACTCAGGTACTGGCGTGCCGCCGCGATGGCGGCTGGCTCGTCGTCGACCACCACGTCGATGTCGCCCCACTCGGCGTGGGTTTCGACGGGCAGGGGCTCGTCTTCGGTCGAGCCCATTGTCGAGCCGGCCGTGGCGACGACGAAGTCAGACATCATGGCTATAGCAGCGTTTCCATCGAGCGAGGCGCCGGACAGGATGGCGACGGTCGGGGCGAGCCCGGAGAGCTCGGAGAGGCCATCGAAGAGGCCGATACGGCCACTGCCGCCAATCCACATGCCGAAGCCCCCCTGTTCGCCGGCCGGGCGGTCGCCTTCGCCATCGGCGAAGCAGACGAAGGGCCACGCGTGTTCGACCGACAGCACGAGGAGGCGTTCGAGCTTTGCCTGGTTGACGGTCGACTGCGTGCCGTCGTGGACGGTCGCATCATAGGAGGCAACGACGACGGGGAGGCCGTCGATGCGTGCCGCGCCACCGATCAGGCCGTCGGCAGGCGCATCGAAGCGGTCGGGGCGTGCCTGCGCCTGGACGCCGTACTCGACGAACGTGCCCGCATCGCAGAGGGCGTCGATGCGCTCGCGCGGGCTCAGCCGGGCGGCGTCATGGATTCGCGCGATCTCGCCCGGGCGTGCGGCGTCGTAGGCCTGTTCGCGTGCTTCGCGGATGTCGTCGATAAGCTTCTGTTCCATCGGTTGCCTTTCGCCTACCAGGAGTCGCGCGGCCGCTTCTTCGGCCCGGGCGGGATGGTGCGCGGGAGCTGCCGCAGCACTTTGAGGATGTGGCCGCGCGTTTCGGCCGGGTCGACCACATCGTCGAATCCCTGGGAGTAGCGGTCGCTGACGCCGAGGTCGACCGTTGGCCACGCGAGCCGGAGGGCCGGAAGCACGTTCGCCGAGCCGATGCCGGACATCGCGGCAGCGGCGAGCCCGCGAGCCTTGCGAATCTGTACGGAGAAGAGGGGTACGGAGCGGTGGTGGAGGGCGCGGAGGGGGCGCGCATGGTGGCGTGTCATCCCCGTGCGTTCTTCGCCTTCGGGTGTACGGAGCACGAAGCCGGGCGTGTCGATGAGCGAAATGATGGGAAGCCCGTAGCTGTCGCAGGTCTGAACGAAGCGGGCGATTTTGCCGGCCGCAGCCTGGTCGATGGCCCCGCCGTTGGGCGAGTCCGGCTGGTTCGCGATGATGCCTACGGAACGGCCATCCATGCGTGCGAACGCTGTAATGAGCGAGGTGGCGTAGTTCGGGCGGACCTCGAAGTAACTGTCAGCGTCGACGAGGGCGTCAATGACCGGGCGCATGTCGTACGGACCTTGGTCGGCGACCAGGCGAGCAATTTCGGCTTCGCGGGCCGGGGGAGGGCCGGATGGTTCGTCATAATACACCGCCAGGGCGCGCTTCGCCGCCGCGAGTGCCTGGTGCTCGTCGTCGACGAGCAAGTCGATGCCTCCGGTTTCTTCGTGCATCTCGACGGGGCCGAGCTCGGTAGGTTTTAGCTTCACGCCGAAGGCTGCTTCAACCATGGGCGGGCCACCCATGCCGATCGACGAGCCGCGCGTCGTGATGATGACGTCACAGAAGGCGGCGAGGGTCGCATGGCCAGCAAACGAGGGGCCGGACACAACGGCGATCAATGGAACCCAGCCGGCCAGGGCGGCCATGCCTTCGAAGAAACCGGTCCCGCCGGGGTACCGGCCCTGGAGCCGAGCCATTTCGGCCCCGGAACCTTCGAGGGACTGGGCCCGGCTACCGCCACCATCGACGAACAGCACAACAGGCCAGCGCTGCTGCCCGGACAGCGCGAACAGGCGGGCGAGGTGTCCTGCGCCGTAACCGCCCCCGTGGTCGGAGTAGTCGGTGGACGAGGTGACAACGGGATGTCCGTCGACCGTCCCGAGGAAGTCGACGCCCCCGAGCGTGGGTACCCATCCCCAGTCGGCTTTGCCCTGGAGGCGGCCGACTTCGATATCGGATTCAGCGTCCAGCAGGGCTGCTATGCGTTCCCGCGCAGTCAGGTGGCCACTTGCGTGGACACGTTCAACGGCGTCGGGACGCCCGGTATCGCGAACACTCGCGCGCGCTTTGTGTACGGCGTCAATCTTGCTCTGGTCCAGGAAACACCCTCCTACCGGCGGATCGAGGCACGTTGGCTGCCATCCAAGGCAACCCACGAAGGGGGTCATCGTTACCTTGACCCCATCACAGGTGGGAACCATACTCCACGCGTTGACACTACTGTCAATCGAGCCACGAGGGCTCCGCTGCAGCACACGGACGGCGCCAGCGACCGCGCATAATCGCGGCTTCCCGTATGCTTCGGCGCCGGATTGATGCGGCCAACGGCCGAAACGATGCCACGTTGTGAACTGAAAGGAATGAAGGAACGCCCATGGAAGCTGTCGATGTCGAAGCGCCGATGCCCGGGACCGTCCTGGAAGTGATGGTCTCGAAAGGCGATACCGTTGGAGCGGAGGACGAACTGCTCATTGTCGAATCCATGAAGATGGAAGTGCCAATCACGGCGCCCGCGGCAGGCACGGTGAGCGAAGTGTTGGTGAGCGATGGCGTCGCAATCGCAGAAGGCGACGTGCTCATGCGCATTTCCACAGGCTGAGCGGCGAAAGTTCGAGCGAGTGATGCCAAACACGGTAGGCTAGGCGCTGCCGCCGGGGTGCCGGGAACAGTCCCTTGAGTGAGCCCCGGAGCCCGGCGAAGCATGAAACGGAGAATTCGATATGGGCCCACTTTCGGGAATCAAGGTCATCGAGATTGCAAGCATCGGTCCCGGGCCATTCTGCGGGATGATGCTGGCGGACATGGGTGCGGAAGTCATCCGCGTCGACCGCGTGTCGGCGGTTGGCAGCGACAGCCGAGGCGCGACAGCGAATGTGCTGAACCGCGGCCGCCCGAACGTGGCGGTCGACCTGAAGCAGCAGGAAGGCGTCGACCTGGTCCTTGAGCTTGTCGAAGGGGCCGACGTACTGATTGAAGGGTTCCGGCCCGGCGTTATGGAGCGGCTCGGACTCGGGCCGGACGTGTGCCTCGAGCGGAACGACCGGCTGGTCTATGGCCGCATGACCGGGTGGGGCCAGGAAGGTCCGCTCGCGCACGCCGCAGGGCATGACATCAACTACATCGCGCTCACAGGGGCGCTCCACAGCATCGGCACAAAGACGAGCGGCCCGGTGCCGCCGCTGAACCTGGTGGGCGACTTCGGTGGCGGCGGGCTGTTGCTCGCGTTCGGCATTACGTCGGCGCTCACCGAGCGGGCGACCTCTGGCAAGGGCCAGGTTGTGGACGCCGCGATGGTTGACGGCGCTTCGGTGCTGATGTCGATCTTCTACGGGATGATGCCGAGCGGCGCGTTCCATGAAGAGCGCGGGACGAACATGCTCGATTCGGGCGCGCACTTTTACAACACATACGAGACGTCGGACGGCCAGTACATCTGCGTCGGCGCCATCGAGCCCCAGTTTTACGCGGAGCTGCTCCAGAAAGCGGGTATCGACGACGAGCGATTCGCGGCGCAGATGGACCGCGAGCAGTGGCCGGACCTGAGCGAGCGGCTTGCCAAGGTCTTCAAAACGAAGACCCGCGACGAATGGTGCGAGATCCTCGAAGGGTCCGACGCGTGTTTCGCACCGGTGCTGGCCCCGTCCGAGGCGATCAAGCATCCGCACAACGTGCACCGGAAGACGTTTGTGGAGGTCGCGGACGTACCGCAGCCCGCGCCCGCGCCACGGTTCAGCCGGACACCGGGCGAGATTTCGCGGCCGCCATCCGCCGCCGGGCAGGACACCGAGGAAGCGCTGAAGGGATGGGGTCTCCCCGGCGACCGTATCGCCGACCTTCGCAGCCGCGGGGTTGTGAACTAGGCACGGGCGACAACGCGCCCGGTCTCCCCGGGTAACAATCGCACCGGTACCGGGCCAGGGTTCACCTGCGGCATGATCGCAGGTGAACCCCGGCCCCGACCCCGCTGCCGGCAGCCGTATTCATTCGACCAGGGCTCGAACGCATGAACCTTCCCGACGCAGAAGAATCCGCAGCCGCACCGCCAGCGGGCGCCAGCGACGCCACCGGGCAGCGGGACGCCTCGATGTACAACCGGCTGCTTGCGAGCGCCCGGCGCGTGTTCGACCGGCTCGGATGGAACCGGGCGACCGTCCAGGACATCGTTGAGGATGCGGGCGTCTCGCGTGGCTCGTTCTACGTGTACTTCGATAACAAGCGGGCTGTCTTCGACACGCTCGTGACGAGCATGATGGACGACCTGTATGCGCGCGCGGAAGCGAGGCGACCGGGGGACACGATCTTTGCGCGGCTGGAAGCGGGGAACCGGGCGTTCCTGGAGGTGTGGGCACGCGACCCGGACCTGATGAAGAATATGTCGCAGCTTTCGTGGATGGACCAGGAGGCTGAAGAGCTCCTGACGTCGATGCGCAGCCGGTTCATCGCGAGGACGCAGGCTGCCATCGAGCGGCACCGGGACTCGGGCATCACCCATGAGCTGGACCCACAACTGGCCGCCGCGGCGCTCGCCGGGATGGTGGAGTCGTTCGCGATGCGGCACTTCGTCCATGGGGAACCGAGGGGCGCCGACTACGACCTCGAGACCATGAGCTATGAATTGACGGCGCTCTGGTACCGGGCTGTGTATAACGACAACGCACCGCTACTTCCGCCGCGCGGAGAGTACCTCTCGCAGCGCGCCGGGTGAACCGCGCGCGTCCTTTCCCGGCCCGGCACGTGTGCCCGCCGGGGTGATAGGGTACAGGCGAGGTTCCGGCTTTCGCCTGATGTTGGCAGGGCGTAGATTGAGCGCCAGGCTGGCGAGGCGAACTCGCTTCGGGACAGGAGTTGGCAATGGCAGAAACACGGAACCGGCAGGTGCACCTGGCGGCACGCCCGGTTGGCTTTCCGAAAAAAGACGACTTCGCGCTGGTGGACGCGGCCATCCCCGAACCAGCAGATGGCGAAGTGCTGGTGCGGAACACGTACATTTCCGTCGACCCGTACATGCGGGGCCGCATGAACGACGCCAAGTCGTACGCGCCGCCGTATGAGCTGAACGAGCCAATGTACGGTGGCGCCGTGGGGGTGGTCGCCGCGTCGAAGCACCCGGACTTCGCGCAAGGGGACCCGGTCGCCGGTTCGCAGGGATGGCGGGAATACGACCTGGTGCCGGGCAAAGGGCTGCGGAAGCTGGACCTGTCGCTCGCGCCGATGAGTTCGTACCTGAGCGTGATGGGCGGCACCGGCTTCACGGCGTATGTCGGCCTGTTCGACATCGGGGAGCCGAAGGAAGGCGAGACCGTGTTTGTCTCGGCTGCAGCGGGAGCAGT
>SKSF01000091.1 GCA_007118095.1 Dehalococcoidia bacterium | reverse complement strand
GAGCGTGAACATCGGTTCCGGCCACTTCCGCTGTGGCGCCCACTCCGTGAAGCCAACGATGGCCGCTCGCCGGTCGCCCATGGCGCTAGCCCTCCTCGGTTACCCGCCACTGCACCAGCGTGAACGGCGGGTCAGCCTCGTCGTGGTCTTCGAAGACCGCCTCCACCTCGCTCCCGATTACGACCTCTTGGAGCGGGTCACCCAGCAGGTTCCCCACCATGCGAATGTTTCCCGCGTGCGGCAACTCCACCAGCACGATCAGGTACGGCACACGGTCCTTCAATGCCGGGTGCACCGGGTACCACGGCCGCTCCCAGCTATAGACGCGGCCTTGCGGCTCTACCGTCGTCCAGCCCAGGTCGAACGACAGGCACGCGTGGCAGACCCACTCCGGACCCCACTGGTACGTCTCGCAGGCGTTGCATCGCTGCACGCGCAACTCGTGCGCACGCGTCCCTTCCCAGTAGGGCGCCTCCAGCCCGTCTCCGCCGGGCGCCGGTTCCGGCATGCCTGGCGGCAAATATGGCTCCGTCCCCGGTTCAACTGTGCTCGTCATCTGCTCCCCCTAACTCGGCTCGCTCGCCAGGATCATGCTCGAAACAGGCTGCACCATCGGCCCCGAGGTCACCATCGAAACCTTCGCGTCCGGTATCTGGTTCGGCGACTTCCCCCGGATCTGCTTCACTGCTTCCGTGACCAGCTCGAGCCCGTGCATGTAGCACTCGGCCAGGTTTCCCCCGCTCGTGTTCAGCGGCAGCTTCCCCTTCGGCGCAGTGAAGTTGTCCAGCGTGAAGAAATCGTTCACGTCAACCGGGTCGCAAAAACCATGCTCCACGATGCTCATCATCACGCCGCCCGTGAAGTTCTCGTAGCTCTGCAGCACGTCCACATCGCCCGGAGCGACCTGCGCCATCTCATAGAGCCGCTGCGCCACCGTCTTGAAGTTCGAGGTCGCGTAGTCCGGCGCATTGTGCGCCGTCGCCGCCTGCCGGTAGTCCGACCCCTGCGCCGTTGCCAGCAGATACGCGGGCTTGTGCTGCAGGTCGCGCGCACGCTCCGGTGTTGTCAGCAGGATGGCCGCCGCGCCGTCGTTTTCCTGGCAGCAATCGAACAGGTGGAACGGTTCCACGATCCACCGCGAATTGTCGTAATCCTCTTCGGTCAGTGGCCGCCCGTGCATCACGGCGCGCGGGTTCGTTTGCGCGTGCGTGTAGCTTGCCATCGCCACGGCCCGCAGGGCTTCCTGGCCCACACTGTGCTGGTGCATGAACCGCCGGACCCGCATCGCGAAGTTCTGTGCCGGCGACATCAGTCCGTAGGGCTGCGTGAAGCCCATGGCCCCGGCAGCCTTTGGCGCCTGCGAGCCCTGCCCGAAGCGCCCGAACTGCCCCTGTGCGAGCGACCGGTACGCGACCACGTAGTCCGCATACCCGGACACGATCGCCGCTGCCGCATTCCCTATGGCGCCTGACCCACCGCCTCCGCCGCCGCCCCAGAACATGTTGCTGAACTTCAGGTCTCGGATGCCAAGCGCCGACGCGATCCGCGGCGGGTCGTTCCGGTCGTTGCTAAACGACGCAAACCCGTCGATATCCCGCACCGGCAGGCCGGCATCGTCCGCCGCCCGCATGATCGCTTCCAGCCCGAGCTTGAACTCGGCGTCCGGCGCCGCGCCGCGCTTGTAATAGGTCGTCTCGCCGATGCCAACGATCGCGACTTTCCCGCGAATCGTCCGCTCACCCGTATCGCCCATAATTACCCTCCATCAAACCGTTCCATGCGGGCACTACGTATACCACCCACGCGTCATATCTGCGACATTGCCCGGCAAACTGTATGCTCCACGCTCACACGGGAGGGCGAATGGGACAGCAAGCGCTTTCGCACATCCGCATCTGCGACTTCACGGGGCAGCTCGCCGGCGCCGGCGCTACGAAGTTCCTCGCAGCTTTTGGCGCCGAGGTTATCCGGATCGAAGACCCCCTCAACGAAGGCCGCTGGGACATTCTCCGCGGCATGCCGCCGTACAAACCGGGGCAACAGGGGCTCGACCACGGCGGCGCCTTCAACAACCACAACGTCAACAAGCTCGGCATCACCCTCAACCTCCGCACGCCCGAAGCGAAGGAGGTTCTCCGCAAGCTCGTCGCGGTCTCCGATGTCGTCACCGAAAACTTCGCCGCTGGCGTCCTCGATCGCATGGGCTTCGGCTACGAAGAGCTCAAGAAGATCCGCCCCGACATCATCTATGTGTCCAACTGCGGATTCGGTCACTCCGGGCCCTACGTGAACTACAAGACCTGGGGTCCCATCGTGCAGGCCGTCTCCGGACTCACGTTCTCCTCGGGCCTCCCGGATCAGCCCCCGGCAGGCTGGGGGTACTCCTACATGGACCACACCGGCGCCTACTACATGGCCATGGCCATCCTCATGGCGCTCCATCACCGCAACGTCACCGGCGAAGGCCAGTGGGTCGATCTCGCCTGCACGGAAGCGGGCGCCGCGCTCAATGGGCCCGCCGTGCTCGACTACAGCGCTAACGGCCGCCCCACTCGTCGCGAAGGCCAGCCCCACGCGAACCACAGCGACTGGCCCGCCATGGCGCCCCATAATATCTACCCCGCCGACGGCGACGACGAATGGGTCGCAATAGCCTGCCGCGATGACGATGAGTGGAAGGCGCTCGCCGGGGTCATCGGCGAACGCTGGACCCGGGACCCGCGTTTCGATCGCCTCACCGGGCGCCGCGAATGGCAGGACGAGCTCGACCGCAACATCGCAAACTGGACCGCCAGCCGTGGCAAGTTTGAAATCGCCGAAGCCTGCCAGGCAGCCGGCCTCCCTGCCGCGGCCGTCAACAAGCCCGAAGAGCGCATCGACCACGATCCCAATACCGAAGCATGGGGCCTCTGGCCCACCGTCCAGCAATCCGCGATGGGCGACGTGCGAGTGGACGGCATCCCCGTCCACATGTCCCAATCCGATTGGTCCATGGAGCGGGGTGGCCCCTGTCTCGGTGAGCACAACGAACAAGTCCTCGTCGATCTCCTCGGCTACGAACAAGCCGATGTCGAACGCTTCCGCCAGGGAGGTGTCCTGTGAACGGTCCGCTCCATGGCCTCCGGGTCATCGAATACGCCGACGAACGCGGGTGCTACGCCGGCAAGCTCATGGCCGACATGGGCGCCGAGGTCATCAAGGTCGAACCCCCGCAGGGCGACCCGACACGCCAGTTCGAACCCTTCCTCGACGACGTTCCCGGCCCCGAGCGCAGCCTCTACTTCTGGCACTACAACACCAACAAGCAGAGCGTCGTCCTCGACCTCGACACAGATTCCGGGCGCGACGCCTTCCGCGCACTGCTCACCACAGCCGACTTCCTGGTCGAAAGCATGCCGCCCGGCTATATGGCCGAACGCAACCTCGACGAGCCCGATGTGCGCCCGCTCAACGGCGCCCTGGTCTACATCTCCATCACGCCGTTCGGCCGCGACATGCCATCCGCTCACGACCACGCGACCGATATCTCAATCATGTCCCGCGGAGGTATCACATGGATGAACGGCTACGACGACCACTCCCTCCCGCCGGTCCGGGGCGGCGGGAATCAGGCCTATCACACGGGCGCGCACTACGCGTTCATGTCCGGGCTCGTTGCACTGCTTCACCGCGATCGCACCGGCGAAGGCCAGCACATCGACGTCAGCATGAACGCCGCCGCAAACGTGACGAACGAAGCCGGCAGCTACACATGGCTCGTCGCGCAGGACACCGTCCAGCGCCAGACGGGCCGGCACGCTGCCGTTCGGCCCTCCATGCCGTCACAGGTCCAGTGCGCCGACGGCCGCTGGGCGAACACCGGCGTCCCGCCGCGCAAACCCGCCGAATTCAGCCGTATCCACGACTGGCTCGCCGAGGCCGGCTTGCTCGACGATTTCGCCGAGGCCCCCCTGCTTCAGCTCGGCGCCGAGCGCGAACGTATCGACCTTTCCCGCCTGTCCGAGGACGAAGAGCTCC
The DNA here is from genome assembly GCA_007118095.1 of Dehalococcoidia bacterium. Taxonomy (GTDB): domain Bacteria; phylum Chloroflexota; class Dehalococcoidia; order Tepidiformales; family Tepidiformaceae; genus SLAK01. Next base: position 14,144 of record SKSF01000091.1, on the reverse strand, counting down.
AGGCCATCTTCGGCGCTGGCCGTAACGCGATGACGCACATCGCCTCACAGCTCACCGCATATGAGTTCTTCACCGGCGCGCAGGAGCGCGGGTTCCAGGTCGGCATCATCTACTCGCCGGAAGAGGTCCTCGACGACCCGCATTTCAAGGAGCGCGGCTGGCCGGTCGAGCTCGAACACCCGGAACACGGCCGCTCCTTCACCTACCCGGGCGCGCCCTACCGCTTCGAAAAGACGCCTTGGAGCCTCCGGAAGCGCGCCCCATACCTCGGCGAAGACACCGAACGCGTGCTCGCCTCTCTCGGTGAGGCATCGGCCGGCAATGCAGCAAGTGGGGCACCCTCCACGTCACGGTGAGCAGGCGCCCGGCAGTTCCCGCGCCTCCGGTTTGAGCAGTGTTTCTCGCAAGATTCGGCTCACCATGCGGTGATACTGTTCGGCGCTCCAGGTGCGGCCCATTACTAGTTCGCGCCACGTCTGGAACGAGTCCACCGCCGCGATGAAGTCGACTGCTGTCTCCTCATCCCAGTGCGGCAGCAATGCGTTGTGATCCTGCATCAACCGTGCTGCGTGGCGCGCCAGTTCTCGGCGCCCCGCGATACGGTCCTGCCAGATCTCTTCCAGTTCGGGCTCCTCCAGGATCGCCCGGTCGAGTGCCGTCGCGACATGCGCCACTTTGGGCCGGTGGGTCGCATGCAACGCCGCGATACGGTCCAGCATCTCCGCGGGGAAATCTGCAGCCAGCACCCACTCCTGGAGCTCCGGCAGCCCTTCCACCTCGTCCACGTAGTCAGCGAGCTGGCGCAACAGGTCAAACCGCGAAGCGAAATGCAGATAGATCGCCTGCCGCGATACCCCTGCCCGGCGCCCGATCTCGGCCAGGCTGACGTAGCGCCCCTCGCACTCGGCAATGAGCGCGCGGGCCGCCGCGAGAATCTTTTCCTTTGTTTCGCTGTCTCCACTTGACACGGTGTTAAGCCTTTCGAGTACTCTAACACAGCTTCGCGCGAGGTCTCCCCGCTAAACCGTTCCTTTACGGGATGCAAACCTCGCGCTGGCCTGCGGCGACGACCGGATACGGATCGGTTACGCCCCGTAGACGGTTCAGCAATCTTTTGGGAGAGAGGTACACACTTTGCCCGGGTCACAGACCATACCAATCCGCTTCATCTTTCCGCTCGCCATCCTGGCCGTCGCCGCGTTTGCGGCCTCATGGATGGCAACCACCGCCCTCGCCGACGACCATGAAGGCGCCGACACCATCGTCATCCGCAACGGCGACGGCGAACCAGGCTACACGGTCAACGCCTTCCTTCCACAGGAGATCACCGTCAGCACTGGCACCACCGTCCGCTGGGAGTTCCCCTTTGGAGAGCCCCACAGCACCACCTTCGGCGAGCCGGGCCCCGAAACGCCCTCCGGCGCCGATTTCGACGGCACCGAGAACGTCAACTCGGGCGTCATCTTCGGCGGCGAGGGCCAGTCATGGGAGCTCAACTTCGTCGAAGCGGGCGAGTTCGAATTCCACTGCATCATCCATCCCTTCCAGACCATGACTGTCACCGTCGTCGATGACGGCGAGGTTGATACCCAGGCCGACGTCGATGCACGTGCCGATGCCTACTATGCGGACGCCCTCGAGCGTGTCCAGCAGCTCGGCGCTGACCTCCAGGGAGCCCCCGTCGAAACGGAGGACCTCGGCGACGGCACCATCCGCTGGACCGTCGTGAACGGAGGCGCGACCGAGGACGGGCACGACGCCCTTATCTATGCCCCCTCGCCGCTCACCATCACTGAAGGGGATACGGTTCGCTGGACGGCCGATACTCCCGTGCCTCACAGCGTCTCCTTTGGCCCGGCTCCCGATTTCGAGGATCCCTGGGAGGTCGCTCCCGAGATTCCTCGCGATGCCTACGATGGTGAAGGCTTCTGGCACAGCGGCACCATGTTCGGCGTGCCGGACGCAATTCCGGACACCATCCAGGAATTCGAACTCGTCTTCAACACGCCCGGTGAATACGACTACTACTGCGTCTTCCATCGCCACATCGGCCACGTTGGACAGCTCACCGTCGAAGCCGCCGATGGCGAGCCCGTAGACGAGCCCACGGACCAGCCGACTCCCGAAGCGCCCGCTACGGGCACCGGCACGGCAACAGGCTCCCCGGTGACCGTCTACACCGCAGGTGGCGCTGTCCTCGCCGTCATTGCTCTCTCGCTCGTAGCGGCTCGCGCCGCCCGCGCTGCGAGTGTTCGTAACTAGAATCCGCCTTCGCGCGGCTTTGTGGCCGGTGTACCCCCTGCGGGGTGCACCGGCCATCGTTGTTTCGATCTCGATGCTGCTGCTTCTCGCTTGTGGCGGCGGCAACCCCGCTGCGGACGTCGACGCGGAAACGGTGTCTCCCACTCCCACCGCTGAGACGCCCGGTGCGACCCCGTTCGAAACAGCCACTCCCGCGGACGGCAAGTCGCCCACTGTCCCAACCCCCACCGCCACCAGGCCTGCGACACCGTCACCCGCCCCCACTGAAACGCCCCGGCCACCCATCGCGACACCCACGCCCACCCCAACTGTGGCGCCGCCGTCGCCAACGCCAACGTCAACTCCGGTGCCGCCGTCGCCCACACCGACGCCCGTGCCAGCCTCTCCGACGCCCACACCCACGCCCCGGCCGCAGTACCCGTCGAGCGCCACCATCGCCGTCGGGGACAACTACTTCAGCCCCGCGACGAACGTCGTCATCGCCGCCGGCGGCACCGTCACCTGGACCTGGGAAGGCGAAGCGGTCCACGACGTCGTCAGCGGGACGGGCGCCTTTCCGGCTTCGCCCTTGCAGTCCTCCGGGTCACACCGGGTCGCCTTCAACGCCCCCGGCACGTACCAGTACTACTGTGAACCCCACCGGCAGTCCGTCCCGCCAATGCGCGGCGTCATCGAAGTCCGCTAAACGCCTCGCAGCTCCTCGATCGTGCCGTCCACGTAGTACACGTGCAGCGCCGCCATCGAAGCCTTCCCGGCCTCCATCGCGTCCGTCATCGCAAGGTCGTCCGCTATGGCCTCGATGATGTCGCCGACGGTGCGCCGCCCGTCGATGTGGTGCATGAACTGCCCTGCATAGGTGCCCAGCTCCGTCTCGGGCGCACCCGAACGATACCGCAGCACAAACGCATCGCCGTCGAGCCGCACCACCTGCACGCCTTCCGCCAGTGCCGGCCGGGCCCCCAGGATCGCCGCCTTCGCCTCGGAGAAAGCCGTCTCCCGCCGCTTCCGTTCCGCTTCGTCCATAGCGGCGATCCTACCGCGAAGGCCGCCCGCATGCTGCCCGGACACAGTGTCTGCATCTCCGCTACCATACGCGGGCCGGAGGTGTACCGTGCCAGCACTCACGCAACAGGAACGCGACGACTTCCTTCATACCCGCGGCATCCTCTGCCGCATTGCAACCATCCGCCCCGATGGCGCGCCCTACGTCACACCGGCCTGGTACCTCTACCGCGATGGCCGCATCTACATAACCCCGCGCGCCCGCTCCGAATGGTATGCCGACATCCAGCGCGACCCCCGCGTCTCCATCACCATCGACGAAGAGGCGCACCCCTACCGCAAGGTCCGCCTCGACGGCATCATCGCCATCGATTACGAGCCCGGCGCCGACGACGTTTGGCGCGAAACCTACCGCGCCATCGCCCAGCGCTACGTGCCCGCCGAGGGCGCCGAAGACTACATCCAGGAGACCATCGACCAGCCGCGAGCGCTCCTCTCTATCGGGCTCGACGAGGCAAAGGTGTCAACCTGGCGGATGCCCGTTCCCGGCGAGGAGTACGCCGGAATCTGGCACGACCGCTACTACCTCGAAGGCACGAAACTCAAGGGCCGCCAGTAAGCACCGCACACAACACCCCGGGAGGGACCACTGCATGGAATTCGAAACCATCCTCTACAAAACCGAAGACAAGATCGCACGCATCACCCTCAACCGCCCGGATCGCCGGAACGCGCTCAGCTTCCACCTCCGCCGCGAACTCGTCGACGCTCTCAAAGAAGCCGAGCGCGACGATTCCGTCTCGGTCATCCTCATCGATGCCAACGGCCCAGCGTTCTGCAGTGGCTACGACATCGCCCCCGACGCCTCCGGCCGCTCCGGCGAACCACCCTACGGCTGGGTCGACTCCGAACACTTCAATAGCTGGACCGACCAGTTCGCCCGGAGCTGCATGCGCGACTGGCTCACCATTTGGGACCTCCTCAAGCCCGTCGTCTGCAAGGTCCACGGCTTCTGCCTCGCCGGCGGTACCGAAGTCATGTCCATGTGCGACATCGCCTTTGTCGCCGACGACGCCACCATCGGCTACCCGCCCATGCGCGGTATGACAACGCCCGACACCCTCTACTTCCCCTGGAAGATGACCATGGCGCAGGCCAAGTACCTCCAGCTCACGGGCAACTCCGTCACCGGGAAGGAGGCCGCCGAGATGGGCTGGGTCGCCAAGAGCTTCCCCAGCGAATCGCTCGAAGAAAACACCATGAGCGAAGTCCGCGCGCTCGCCTCCGTCTCTCCCGACCTCCTCGCTGCGAACAAGCAGTCAGTAAACCAGGCGTACGAAATCATGGGCTTCAAGACAGCGCTCGCCCAGGGCTGGTCGTGGCACGCGCTCAGCAGTCGACTCCGCCCCGGCGCCGGCGACTTCGGCAAGATCAGCCAGGCAGAGGGCCTCAAAGCAGCCCTCGAATGGCGCGACGGCCCCTTCCGCAAGGAAGGCTTCCCGCTCTAGCACCATCGGCTAACGGCTGGCCGCCCCCGGGGCGGCCAGTCGCGCTTGCGCAACAATCTTCCTACGCAACTGCGCCACGTGACGTCATGCGCCGCATACGACCTGGCACTATGATTGATCATCACGCGTCGGGAGATTGCCGTGCTCACCACCCCCTTCACCGAACTCACCGGCTGCACCGTCCCCGTTCAACAGGCAGGCATGGGTGGCATCGCCACCCCCGAGCTCGCCACTGCCGTCGCCCGGGCGGGAGGCCTGGGCATGGTCGCTGGGGTAATGATTCCCGCGCCCGCACTCGCGACCATGCTCGATGCCATTGACCCCCCGCTGCGTGAACACATCGGCGTCAACTTCCTCATGCCCTTCCTCGATGCGGATGCCGTCACGGAAGCCGCATCCCGGGTGCGCGTCGTCGAGTTTTTCTACGGCGATCCCGATGCATCCCTCATCGACATCGTCCACACGGGTGGCGCGCTCGCATTCTGGCAGGTCGGCTCCGAAGCAGAGGCGCAGGCTGCGATCGACGCAGGCTGTGACGCCATCGTCGTCCAGGGGATCGAGGCCGGCGGCCACATTCGCGGCACAGTTGCACTGCATACGCTGCTCGGCCCCGTGCTCGAAAGTGCAACTGTACCGGTCGTTGCCGCCGGGGGCATTGGTACATCCCGCCAGGCGGCCGCGGCATTCGCAGCCGGCGCCCACGCCGTACGCGCCGGGACAATCTTCGTCGCCGCTAGTGAATCAGCGGCGCACCCGGAGTACATCCAGGCGTTGGTACAGGCGCGCGCCACCGACACGGTGTATACGGAGGCCTACGAGAACGGATGGCCGGACGCGCCCCACCGCGTGCTCGCTTCCGGCATCGCTGCCGCACAACAACATGACGGTGACACCGTCGCCGAGATGCTGATAGGCGAAGAACGCGTCCCGGTTGCGAAGTTCTCGCCGGACCCGCCGACCCGCGACACCACCGGCAACATCGCCGCCATGGCGCTCTACGCGGGCGAATCGGTCGATGCGGTCCACAACGTCCGCCCTGCCGCCGATATCGTCACCGGACTCGCCGAAGGCGCCGAAACCCTCCTGCGCCACTGGTGCCAGTAGCGAAAGTTGCCCGCGCCGCTCCGGCATCGATGACGGAAAGGCGGCCGGTTGCGTTCGTCCGATTGACCGTGTCCCTCGTTTCCCGCATCTCGTACAGTTGCCTTACGAATGAGGAGGATCGCAGCATGGAGATACCAAAGGGCATTTTCGCTTTCTCAACTGACCACGAGGAGGTGGGCTGGGTAACCGGCATCAAGGCCGACTCGATGACAGTCCAGTTGCGTGGCGTTGACGCTTCGGTCGAACTGCCCATTACGGGCGATGAACATGTGCACACGGGCCGGCTGGAGCTGCCCCTCAGCGCCGCGGACCTGCGCCGCGACTATCTGGAGCCGCTCGGCGGCGAGGCACTCAACTGGGGGACACGCAAAGCCCGCCCCGTTGGTCACGTCTATGTTCCTTGTGCCGTGGTCGAAGAGCTGTGGGACAGCCTCGAAAACATGAGCTGGACGGGTGTCCACGCCCTGGCGCATGCCGAGGATGAACGCCGTCCTCGCCGTTTTGCCTGGGGCGTCCTCAACGATGTCATGCTTGTGGCACGCGAACTCGAGGCCCGGGGTGCTCCATTTCCCGGCGCGCGCGAAGCGTTCTGCGAAGCCCTCAACCGACAGGCCGAGGCATTGCCTCACGAGACATCAGGTCGGTAGTCCCGCCCCTGGCTGTGCACGCCGGGGAGCGCGACGCTCCCCGCAATGTCGAGCCATCAGGCGCCTCATCCTCTAGACTCGTGCTCCATCCTTCCTCACCGACGGAGCACACATGCCCGGTTACACCCAGGTCCGCTACGAACAGGACGGCCGCGTCGTCCGGCTCATCCTCGACCGTCCCAAGTACCGCAATGCGCAGAGCCGTGTCCTGCTTGAAGAGCTCGACGACGCCTTCAAGACTGCCGCCGAAGACCAGTCCGTCGGCGTCATCGTGCTGACCGGCGAAGGCGACCATTTCTCTGCCGGGCACGACCTCGGCACGCCCGAAGAACTCGAAGACCGCGAAGCGCGTCCATATCCCGAAGGCCTCCGTGGGCGCTTTGAACGCTCCTCCGAACTCTTCGTCGAAGCCACGCTCCGCTGGCGGGACGTCCCCAAACCCACCATCGCCGCCGTCCGCGGCTACTGCATCTTCGGCGGTTGGATGATTGCTTCCGCCTGCGACGTCATCTTCGCTGCCGAAGACGCCCGATTCCTCCCCACAAACTTCCAGTACTTCTCCGTCCCCTGGGACATCAACCACCGCAAGGCCAGGGCCATCATGTTCGAAGGCCGGTTCCTCGACGCCCACGAAGCCCACGAACTCGGCTTCGTTGAGGAAGTGCTTCCGTCTGGCCAGCTCATGGACCATGTCATGGCCTACGCCCACCGCGTCGCCGAGAACGACCCCTTCCAGCTCCGCATGATGAAGCTCGCCATCAACCAGGCAGAGGATTCGCAGGGGTTCACCCAGCACATCCGCAGCGCCCATGGCTTCTACATGCTCTCATCGACGGGCGAGTCCGACCCCGGTTACGCCCTGCAGAAACCGGAAGGCGGCCGCAGGCGTCCTATGGTCCAGCGCGCCATGGAAAACTACGAGCGCAGAAAGCAGTCCTAGTCCCTACGACCGGCCATACACCGGCACTACCGCTGCTCGTGTCACACGGTTATCGGGCGATGCAAGAAACGCGATGGTCGCCGCGACGTCCGCCGTCGAAGGCCAGTCCGAATGCGGCGCGTCTGGCATCGCTTCCCGGTTCGCCGGGGTGTCCATGATCGAAGGCGCTACCGCGTTCACCCAGATGTTCTCGCTTGAGACCTCGTCCGCGGCGGACTGCGTCAGCGAGGCCACCGCGCCCTTCGTCGCCGAATACGCGGTCAGCCCGCCCGCATTCCGCGGTTCGATCCCCGGTTGGGCCGAGACGTTGACCACCCGGCCGCCCTGCCCGGCGCCGCGCAGTGTCCGGATTGCCTCCCGCGTGCACAGGTAACTCGTCACGATATTCAGGGAAATCAGGCGTTGCAGGTCTGCCAGCGATGTTTCGGTGATGTCGCTCATGCCAAACCCGCCCGCCCCATGAATCGACGCCCATAAACCCGGCAGGCCCGCGAAATATCCCTTTACCGCGTCGTCGTCGGTGAGGTCCACGCCCTCGGTAATGTTGACCCGGTCATGGTCGCTTAACGGGAACGCTTTCAGTTCGTTTTCGTCGATGGCCGGGACGTGGCACGTGGCGCCGTTCTCTAGCAACAGGCGTACCACGTCCGTCCCGAGCGCCCCCGTGCCGCCGGTGACAACCACATGCCGTCCCTCAAAATCGTAGCCCACCGTGCACCTCGTTCAGCCAGTTCTTCCCGGCAGCATAACGGGCCACGCGGTGTGCTATCAGCGCGCGCCCGTTGGTTGTGGCGCCCGCGAGGCGCCGGTGGTCTCGTGCGCACCCCCGCTCAGCAGCGAGTAGGCGCTCAGCGCCATCCCCAGCAAAATGCTCAACCCCATGATTGGCGTCGAGCTGTGCATGACAGGCGTCGCGTCTGCGAGCTGCGCCACCACGAAGCCAACGATCCCGATGATGATGCCGAAGAACACGACATGGTCGAGCTTCGGGAACCGCGCATCCGCGCTCGAAAGCGCGTGCAGCAACACAAACAGCGCCATCGTAAGGACGCCAATGAACATCGTGTGGTCGAGCGCAAGGATCTCCGACCGTGTTGCCTGGTCGAGGTCGCCCTCATACCGCGCCGCAAGCACGTTCAGGAAGATCGTGCTCAGCAACAGCGCGATACTTGCCACCGCCGCGTACCGCGTTAGCGAAGGGCGCAGCCACCTCACCCCCAGCAGTTCCCGCCGCATCCGCACGAAAAGAATGATGATGCCGACCAGGTTCAGGAGCGCTGCGATCGGCGGCAGCGGTGTGATATCGAACAGCACGCCAAACATCAACAACACCCCGCCAACAAACGGGAACGCCACCTGTACCTTCCCGCCTGTCGTCAGCCGTTCCAGGTTGCCGCGGCGCAGGCCCCATTCGCCCAGCGCCATGCCAATCGGTGTCAAGAAGCCCACCACCATCGTCGCCGGGTGCGCCCCGGTCATCCCGTCCGGGCCAAGGTTCCATCCCTGCGCAATCTCCGCCGCCAGCAACACACCAATCAGCCCGCCCGTCACCGAAGTCACCAGCGCCGCAAGGAACCCGAGGTGCGGCGCCGTCATCTCCACCGAACGTATCCGCCGGAACGCCCACGCCGTAAACGCGAGGATTGTGAGCAACGCCAGCAATCCCAGGACCGCGCGAACCGTCCCGCTCGTGAACGCGAAACTCACCGCGAACAGCGGCAGCGTGACGATTGCCATGATCGTGTGAACACGCACCGACCGCTTCATCTTCTCGGTCGTATCGTTCGCGCCAAACAGCCACAAAGACGCCGCGAACACCCCGATCGTGATCCATCCCAGCGTCCCCGAATGCACGTGTGACAGGAGTACTTGCCGGTCGAAGTCGACCGCGTCGACCCCGTTCAGGATGCCAATCCCGACTGTGTAGATGAACACCAGCATCCCGGCCAGCAACAGCGCCGTGACAGGGCCGTAGAGTGGATGGGATCCGGGCGACGTGGCTGCAGCAGACATTCGTTCCTCCTGGGGGCTCAAGAAACGTCCCGGTGCCCGCGGCACCGGCTGTGCGGAACTATCAGGCCAGCTTGTCAACGTGTCAAGTCATTTGCGGCGTCGCCCCTGCGATCAGCGGGAAGCGGCGTCTCGTGCGACCCGCTACGCTGGTGCGACATGTGGCGCCTCGCCTTCGAAATCGCCGTCCGCGCCGGGAAGGGCTTCGGGAAGGATCGCTGCGGCCTCTTCGCCGCCGGGATCACTTACTACGCGCTCCTGTCGCTTTTCCCCCTGCTCCTCCTTTCCCTGGGCGTTGCGGGCTTCATCTTCAGCGATCCCGAAGACCAGCGCGAACTCGTCGACCGCATCCTCGAACAGGTCCCCGTCGACGAGGACAGCCGCGACGATCTCGAAGACATCATCGCCTCCGTCGCCCGTGCGAGCGGCGCGCTTGGCCTCCTCGGGCTGCTCGGTATGGCATACTCCGGTAGCGCGCTCTTCACTGCCATCCGCACCTCCCTCAATGCCGTCTACAAGGTCGAAAAGGCGCGCAACTTCGTCATCGGCAAGCTCATCGACCTTGGACTGGTCATCTTCTTCGGCGTCCTGTTGCTGCTCTCCATCGCCGCGACCTTCGGCATCACGTTTGCCGTTCGCTTCAGCGAAGACCTGGTCGGCGGTGAAGCGGCGACGGTCTTCTCTTGGGCGCTTTCCATCCTCTATTTCATCGTGCCCCCGCTCATCACCGCGCTCGTCTTCTGGCTGCTCTTCACGCTCGTCCCCGTCAAGAAGTTCCACTGGAAGCACACGCTCGCAGGCGCGGTCGTCGCCGCGCTCCTGTTCGAAGTGCTCAAAGCGGTCTTCGCACAGTACGTTGCCGCTTTCGGCAACTACGACGCCACCTACGGTGCCCTCGGGTTCGTCATCGTTCTCTTGCTCTTTGTCTCCTTTGCGAGCCAGGCCACGCTCTTCGGCGCCGAGGTCGCATACCACACAGGCACCGTCGCCCCCCGCTGGCCCCTTCCTCCGGACGAGCGAGAAAGCACCCCCATCCTCGAAAAGCTCGAAAAAGCCCGGGCAAAGCTCCCCGGCGGCCCACCAGTCCCGGCCGCAAGGCTGGACACCAGCCCGCCCACGGAACAACCCCCGCCCCTCGATTCGCCACCACGCCAGCGAGGCGGCGGCAGCCCCCTTGCCGTGCTCATCCCCCTGGCTGGCGTCGTCGCGCTGGGTATCGCGGCAGTCATCCGCGGCCGCCGCGCCGGCCACGACGCCTGACCCCGCTCGGCGCAGAAGAAAACGCGGCTGCCACCCGGCAGCCGCGTTCCCACGGTGTTTCTAATGTCCCCGGCTACACTTCCACCTTCCGGTATTCCGGGATGGGCGACTCGAGGTGCAGGTTGTAGCCCGCGCCCGTGTCGCTTGGGCTCTTGATGTCCAGGCTCTTCGCAAACTCGCGGATCTCCGGCAGTACTTCTTCACCCAGGAGCCGGATGCAGAGCTTCGAATCCTCGTGGTTGATCCGCCCGTCGTTGCCCCACAGCGCCAGCACACCCGGCCGGTTGTTCTCGATGACCGTCTTGAGCTGGTCGATCACCTGCTTTGGCTTGCCCCAGACAAACGTCTTGTCCAGCTTCCGCTGGTCCTTCGATGGCGGTGCGATCATCGGGCGGCGGCCGTTCGAAATCTCGATCAGCGACTTCCGGTTCGACGGCGAACCATAGCCCGTCGGCGAACCCCAGACCGGGTGCGCAAGCCCCGTGAACTCACCGCGCATCCACATGAACTCCTGCGCGTTGCGCTCCGCCTTCTCCTCGTCGTCTGAAACGTGACACTGGAGAAGCTGGCCGAAGTGCTGCGGCCCGGCCGTAATCCCGGCCTCCGCCGCCGACTCCGAATAGAGCTGCTTGATCTTGTCGCTCACGTCGAAGTTCGTGTTCAGGCCGATGTATGGGTAGCCCTTCTTGGCAGCCCACATGACCGTTTCCTTGCTCGCCACGCCCGGGATCCAGATCGGCGGATGCGGCCGCTGCAGCGGTGTCGCCCACGGGTTCACCACGCGATAGTCGAAGTGTTTCCCTTCCCAGCGGAAGGGCCCCTCGCGCGTCCACGCCGCCATCACCAGGTCATGCGCCTCTTCGAACCGCTCCCGGTTGAACGCCGGGTTCGTGTTCGCCTGGATGTTCTCGACACCGCCGCCACGGACAAACCCGGATACGAGCCGCCCGCCCGACATCATGTCGATAATCGAAAGCTCCTCCGCCAGGTGCACCGGGTTATCGTTCACCGGTAGCGGGTTGCCCAGCAGCACAATCTTCGAATTCTGCGTCGTCGCCGCCAGCATCGCCGCGAACAGGTTGATGCGCGGCGACATGCAAAACGGCGCCGTATGGTGCTCGTTCAGCATGATGCCGTCGAAACCCATCTCGTCGGCGAGCTTGTATTCTTCCATCCGCTCCTTGTAGAGCCGCGAGCCCTCCTCGGAACTGAAGTGCTTGTTCGAAAACAGCAACGCCGTCACGCGCTGCGTCTTGCCGCCACCAATCGGGATCTCGTCGGTCGCAGCCTCTTCCGGGTATGCGGACATCGGCTGTTCGGTGAAGTACAGGATCTCCATTACGGGCCTCCTTTGCGGGGTTACACAGCGACCTTTGGCCGCACCTCGTTGACGATGCGCGCGACACCAGCCGGGTCTTCCACCTCGGCTGCATGCCCGCAGTTTGGCAGGTCGATAAGCCGCGCGTCCTGCAGCGCCGCCACGTACCGCTCCGAGCACTCGCGCGGCACCACCCGGTCGTCATCGCCGTGGAGCACCACCGTCGGCACATGGGCGCCCGCGAGCAGCCGCTCCAGCGACGGGTCATACAGGTAGGGCTTCCACGCCAGCCGGATGAGGGCCTCCCGGTCCGTCTCCCACGCTTCGAGCTGTTCGAACGGCGGTTCCGGCGTGTACACACGTTCGAAGGCATCAATGTCGTGGAAGCAGCGCCGCGCATAGTGCTCGCTGCCCACCAGGAACTGGTCATAAATCGTCGCGTGGTCCGGCCGGATACCCATCGGCGCCAGTAGGACCATCTGCCGGAACAGCAGTGGGTTCGCGCACGCCATCTCCGCCGCGACCCAGCCGCCATAACCCAGCCCGACCACCGTCAGGTCGTGCAGCCCCAGGTCGCGCATCACCGCGCTCAGCACCAGCGACAGGTCCCGCGTATCCCGCAGCCAGGTCCAGTCTTCCGGGTTGCTGTTGTGGAACCCCGGCAACCACGGCGCATAAACACGCCAGTCCGCCGCGAGTGTATCGAGAAACGTGTCGTCGGGCGGATAGCCGTTGTCGTGCGGCAGCAGCAGCAGCGGCGGTCCATCCCCCTTCACCCGGTAGCGCAGCTTCGAGCCACCGAAATCAACTTCCGCCTCCTGCCATCCATCGTCATGTGCCATAGGGCGCCCCCTTCCGGTGCGGTCTGTTGCCGCGCAAGCTTACGCGCCCACCCGTTCCGTTGGCTACGCGGGCAGCATCGATGCCCGATCGGACATTGCGATGACGGTCCGGGCAACATGCCCCGCCTCCTGTCACAAAGGGCGCGCCTCCGGTGTCCCTGGGGTATCACACCAGGACACGACAAGGAGGAAACATGACCAGCACGACGCGGATCCCAAGGGCCGAGATCACCGGCCTCTACGGATGGATGGTGAAACGGTTCAGCAAGAAAATGCTCGGCCAGGTACCCGACCAGCTCGGCGTCTACTGGCACAACCTTCCGGTGCTGAAAGGCACATTCGCGATCAGCGGCAAGGCCCGCAAATGGGGCGCCTGCGACCTCGGCTTGAAGTCAATCGCCCATATGGCGGTCGCCTCACATGTGGGCTGCACCTGGTGCCTCGACTTCGGCTACTTCCAGGCATACAACGAAAACCTCGACATGGAGAAGGCGCGCGAGGTGCCTCGCTGGCGCGAGTCAGATGTCTTCACGCCGTTGGAACGCGACGTGTTGGCCTACGCCGAAGCGATGACCAGCACGCCGCCCGAAGTGACCGACGGAATGTCCGCACGACTCCTGGAGGAGCTCGGGCCCGCCGCCATGGTCGAGCTCACCGCATTCATATCGCTTGCCAACTTCTTCGCCCGGACCAACGTGGCTCTTGGCGTCGAGTCGGACGGCTTCGCCGCCGCGTGTGGCCTGGCGCCGCTGGCAGACCCCGCCAACCGGTCCACCGTGGCATGAGCCCGGGTTTCTTCACCCCGCCCACGAACCCCGGTCCCGCGGGCCCATCGGGGTCATTGAAAACAAGAATAAAGGAGTTTCCCAATGAATCTCGCCCTTTGGATTGCCGCCGCCCTCTTGGCACTGGTCGCACTGGTCGGCGGTATCACCAAGACGTTCCTCCCCCGGGAAACGCTCGCGAAACATCGCGCCGGGGAATGGACCATGCACGCCAGCCCCGGCTTCGTCACAACCCTCGGAGTCCTCGAGCTCCTGGCTGCGGCTGGCCTCATCTTGCCCGCGGTGCTCGGCATCGCGCCGGCACTGGTGCCGGTGACTGCCCTCTGCTGGGTCCTGCTCATGGTCGGCGCGATGATCACCCACGGCCGCCTTGGGCAGTTCAAATTCGCCATGGTGAACGTCGCCTATCTCTCGCTCGCAGCCTTCATCGCGTGGGGCCGCTTCGTTGCGGAACCCTTCGTCGCCT
>SKSF01000096.1 GCA_007118095.1 Dehalococcoidia bacterium | reverse complement strand
TCGACCATCATGAAGTTGTAGGCGACGAGGCGGCCTTCGATGCGGCTCTTGAGGATGGCAACTTCGTCGGGCTCGGGCCGGCCGGGGTGTGAGTAGAGGACGGCGTTTGAGCGGAACAGCGGCGGTTCGATGACGCGGAGGCCGGCCTGGCGGAGGGTCGTACCCGTGTCGACGACGTCTACCACGGCTTCGGCGATGCCGAGCTGGACGGCGATTTCGACGGCGCCTTCGAGTTCGACGAGGTCTACGTCATCGTGGCCGAGGGCGTGCTGGACGAGGGTGGGGAACGAAGTGGCGATGCGGATGCCTCGGAGGTCGTCAAGGGACTGCGCGGGGCTTTCGACGGGGACGGCTGCGCAGAGGCGGGAGCCGCCGTAGTTGAGGTCGAGGAGGAGGTTGGGTTCGAGCTGTTTTTCGGCGACGAAGTCTTTGCCGGTGATACCGGCGTCGAGGATGCCGTTTGCGACATATACGGGGATATCGCCGGGGCGGAGGAAGTAGAACTCGATGTTGTTGTCGGGGTCGAGGGTGGTGAGGGAGGCGGAGGAGCGTGAGACGGTGTAGCCGCAGCTTGCGAGGAGTTCGATGGTGGGGTCGAACAAGCCGCCTTTGTTGGGGAGGGCGACCCTTGTCATAGCGTTTCGTAGACCTCGTCGAGGGTTATGCCTTTTTCGGCCATCATGCAGGCGACGTAGTAGAGGACCTGGGAGAGTTCGCCGGCGAGGGCCTCGTTGGATTCGAAGCGGCCGGCCATCCAGCTTTCGGCGGCTTCTTCGACCAGTTTCTTGCCGATGGCATCGACGCCGCCCGCGAACAGTGCCGCGGTGGAGGAGCCTTCGGGCATCTCGGTCTTTCGGCTGACAGCGAGCTCGTAGATCTGATCGAAAGTCATGATCGAAGGGTAGAGGGAGAAGGGGGAAGGGAGAAGGGAGTTGAAAGGTGGGAGGTGGGAGGTTGGAAATGCGGCACGGGCGGGCTGAACGCGTGGCACGCGGGACAGAATGTGAGTCACGGCATCAGGCACCGGGGTGCCAGATGCGGTGGTGTGGGTGGGTTGTCTCGCTGGCGGGGATGGCGGTGGCGGTGCCGGTGGCGTAGCGCCAGGCGGTGAGGGCGGTGACGGTGGCATCGAGGATATCGTCCGGGGCGGCAACGCGGGCGGCGGGGAATGCCGGGGCGGGGTGGAGACCGGCCTGGTCCAGCAAGTCGAGCCGTTCGGCGATGCCGGCCCAGGTGCGTTTGCGCGTGGTGAGGGGTTCGCTCTTGAGCATGCGAAAGGCGAGCTCGGGGTGGACTTCGAAGAGGCGGGGGTCGGCTTCAGCGAGGGGTGCGACTTCGAGGATTTTGCGCCTGAGGCTATATGCCTGGGCGCTGGGTGCAGGGCAACCGATGGCGCGGGCGCGCTGGACGGCCTCGGCATGGGATTCCGCGGCAATGACGTCGTAGGGCGGAGTGAGAAAGATGGTCCCGGAACGTGCCCCGAGGAGGGCGCGGGTTTCGAGGTCAGCGGGGCGAGGGTCGGGGCCGGAGGGGAGGCCGATAGGGATATCAATACCGACGGCGGTAGCGCCTGGAAACATTGCGAGGGCTGCCCCGGCATCGGCAGCGGTGGTGAGGTCGAGGAGATCGCCGTCTTCGATCGCGGCGACGACCCAGCCGCGGGGATAACCGTCGAGGCCGATCACGAGCATTGGGGGCTCAGCCGGTGACGAGGCCTGCCTGCCGCAGGACGTTGACGATGCGTTCGCGTCCAATGACACCCACCACGCGGCCCTCGTCGACGACGGGTGCGTGGAGGAGGCCTTCGTTCTCCATTTCGAGGAGGGCATCGGAGACGGACGTACTGGGGCTGACCGGGCGCAATTGTTCGCGGGGGACCATGGCTTCCCGGGCGGTCATCTGCTGCCAGAGGGATTCCGGGATTTCGCGGAGTTCGTAGGCAGAAAGGATGCCGGCGAGGGTGCCTTCGTCTTCGACGAAGTAGCAGACGCGTGGGTTGATTTCGAGGACACCACGGGCGAGGGATTCGAGGCTGCGGTCGGCTTCGGCGACGGGCGGGTCGGTAATCATGAGGTCCGTGAGGCTGAAGCGGTTGAGCTCTTCGATGTAGGTGAGCTGGGTGAGGGAGCGGCGGGCGCCGGTTTCGAGGAAGAGGCCGATGAGTACGAGCCAGATGCCGCCGAGGACATTGCTGGCTATACCGACATTGATGCCGAGGGCGGCCAGGCCACCAAGGAAGATGATGAACCAGGCAAAGCCCCGTCCGACCCACGCGGCGACGGAGGTCGCGCGGTTGTAGTCGCCGACGGCGAGCCAGACGAGGGCGCGGAAGACGCGGCCGCCGTCCATGGGGAACGCGGGGAGGAGGTTGAAAATGCCGAGGATGATGTTCATGAAGCCGGAGAAGGCGAGGACAACACCGAAGGGGCCGGAGGAATCGGCGATGACCCATGCGACCAGGAAGAGGACGCCGAGGACCAGGCTCATGAGCGGGCCGGCGGCGGCCATGAGTATTTCGTTGAAGGGTCGGGCGGCTTCGCGGGTTATGTGCGCGACACCGCCGAAGATGAAGAGGGAGATGCTACGGACGGGGATGCCGTAGTACTTCGCGACGACGCTGTGGGCGAGTTCGTGGGCGACGATGGAAGCGAAGAAGATGACCGCGCTGAGCACGGCCATGACGATGTGGAGGGTACGCCCGGAGTCGGGGAGTACTGCAGGGAAGAACTGGAAGGCGAGCAACCAGAGTGTGAGGCCGGCGATGATGAACCAGCCGGGATTGATGAGCAGAGGGATGCCGAGGAGACTGCCGATCCGGATGCTTCGCACCCTCGCAGTGTAGCGCGGGGAGTGGCGAGCATGCGAAACGTTCTTGTTGACCGGAGGAGGTCCCGTCACCGGCGTCGGGTGTTTCCCAGGGGATGTAGCGGAAGGGCCTGTGAGCGGGAGGGCGACGATCGCCAAGTGGCGGTGCGTGAAGAACAGGATGTCCTCCGAACGCCAGGGCTGTCAGTGCGACGAGAAAGGGCGGCGAGACCGTTGGAGGTCATCGGTAGCCTCGCCTGATCCAAGCGAGGCTACCGGTGTTCTGTTACCCGTACCGGGCGTCCGGGCCGGGCCTTCGTGACAAGGTTCTGCGGGGCGTGGTCAGGCGGATACGAGCTGGGGCTCGGGGAGGGTCTGCGGCGGGACCATGCCGGACATGATGCGTTCGATGGCCATAGTGTGGCTGCAAACGTGCCAGGCCTCGAAGAAGTCGCAATTGCAGTGCCATTCGTTATTTGCCAGGGTGACTTCGTGATCGCCGTTGTCGCCCGCGAAGGCGATGCGGAGGTCGGTGATATTCAAGCGGTGGGGCTCGGAGGCATAGCGGCGAGCTTTTTCGATCTTGCTGATGAGGCTGGACTGCATGACGGAATGGTCCTCCTTCAAATGCAAACAGCGCCGGGCGGAGTGCCCGGCGCTGTTTGTTCATACGGTGCATGAATGACTTCCATGATGCGTGCAACGTACGCCGGCCGAAGATCGCCTGTCAACGGGCCGGGGTGGAGGCACTGTCGAACTGGAGGATGGCGGAGGATGGGGCGGACACCGTGATGGTGGCGCCTGGCGCGGGAATGGCAGCGCCGAGCGGGAGGTGGACTGTGAGACGGGTGCTGTCGATGGCTCCGAGAACTTCGTGTCCCGCAGGTGTGCGGAGTACGGTTTCGACCTGGAAGTGGAATGAGACGTCGCCGGGGCCGGGCTGGAGAACGCCGGGCGCGATCGCCTGGCGGCCGCCTTCGGTGTCGAGCATGTGATAGCCGAGGAATGCGGCGGTTTCTTCGTCCGGCGGGTTGCTGAAGGCGGCCTGGCGGGGGGCGACCAGGCGGACGCGGCCGCCGATGATGATGACGATATCGTCGGCGAGACGGACGGCTTCGCTGCGGTCGTGGGTGACGATGACGGTGGTGGATGCGTATTCGCGCAGGAGACGGGGAAGGGTGGACAGGAGGGATTCGCGCGTGGGGGCGTCGAGCGCGGCGAGGGGTTCGTCGAGGAGCGTGACCGGGGCGCGCAGGGCCAGCGTGCGGGCGAGGGTCGCGCGGCGGCCTTCGCCGACGGAGACGTGGTCGGCCTTACGGTCGAGGAGGGGGACGATGTCGCAGGCTCGGGCCAGGTCCTCGATGCGGCTCTTCCGCTCCTCTGCCGGGAGTTTGCGGAGGCGGAGGGCGACGTCGAGGTTCTTGCGGATGGTGCCGCCGAGGAAGACGGATTCCTGGAAGCCGTAGGCGACGAGCGAGGAGGCATCGCGGGCGTTGCGGATTGGCCTGCCGCCGATGGTGACTTCGCCGCTGGCGGGGCGTTCGAGGCCGGCGATGACCCGGAGGAGGGTGGATTTGCCGGCGCCATTGGGGCCGAGCAGGGCGGTGACGCGACCCTCGTTTATGTCCAAGCCCGGGATCTCGAGGACGGGATCGCGCTGGTAGCGGAAGTGGATGCCGGAGAGGTGTATGTGCATCAGCGGGGACGTTGCTGGACGAAGGTGAGCAGGAGGTTCACGGCCAGGGCCAGCGACAGGAGGATAACGCCGAGGGCGATGGCCTGCTCGTTCTGGCCGCGGCTGGTGGCCAGGACGATGGCGGTGGTGAGGACGCGGGTTTCGCCTTCGAGGTTGCCGCCGACGGTCTGGGAGGCTCCGACTTCAGAGATAACCGCGCCAAAGCCGGCCATCACAGCGGCAAGGAGGCCGAGGCGGGCTTCCCGGGCAAGGTAGACTAGCGTGCGGATGCGACCGGCGCCGAGGGAGGCTAGGAGGTCGCCCAGGCGCGGTGGAAGGGACTGGATGGAGGCGGCGGTGAATCCGATGACGAGCGGGACGGAGATGACGAACTGGGCGATGACCATCGCCTGGCGGGTGTAGATGAGTTCGAGGTCGCCCAGGGGGCCGCTGCGGACGAGCATGAGCCAGACGAAGAGGCCGACGACGACGGGCGGGAAGCCCATGCCGGTGTAGACGAGGCCCAGGGCGATATTCCGCCCGCGGAAACGGCCGCGTGCGAGCGCATATCCAAGGGGGACGCCGACTGCCATCGCGAGCAGGGTCGCGGTGCCCGAAACGAGGACAGTCCGGAAGGTGATCTCAAGAACCGTGCTGTCCAGCGTGAAGATGAGGCGTATCGCCTCGACGAAACCATCCCAGAGCTGTCCCATAGCCTAGCCTCCGAGCTCCTCCAGCGTCTGCCCGGCCGCGGGCGTGAAGAGCGGTTCGCCGAATTCTTCGGTGCCGAAGGTTTCAATGAGCGCCTGCGCTTCGTCGGAGACGAGGAATTCGAGCCAGGCAGTGGCCTGTTCGACCTGGACACCATCGTGACGGTCGGGATTGACGGCGTGGACGTGGTAGATATTGCGGAGGGACGCGTCGCCTTCGAAGAGGATTTCGAGTTCGAGGTTGTGCCGGAGGGCGAGGAAGGTGCCGCGGTCGGCAAGCGCGTAGGCGCGTTTCTGGTCGGCGACGTTGAGCGTGGCGCCCATACCCTGCCCGGTTTCGTCGCGGAGGGGCACGGCGGTGGGGTCGATGCCGACGTCCGCCCAGAGGTCGAGCTCCATGGCATGGGTGCCGGAGCCATCGCCGCGCGAGACGAAGGGGCCGTCGGCGGCGATGGTTTTGAGCGCGTCGCCGATGGAGGTGGTGGCTGCGATGTCGCGGGGGTCGGCGGGAGGGCCGACGATGACGAAGTCGTTGTACATGACGAGCTGCGTCTCGACCAGGTGGCCTTTGTCGATGTATTCCTGTTCGAGCGCAGGGGCGTGGGCAAGGACCGCATCGGCGTCGCCGGTGGCGGCCATTTCGAGGGCGGCGCCGGTACCGACGCCGATCACACGGACATTGACGCCAGTCTGGTCTTCGAAGATGGGGGTGAGCTCTTCGAGCAGGCCGCTGTCTTCGGTGCTTGTGGTGGTGGCGAGGAGGAGGTTGCCGCCGATGTCGCCGGGGCCGTCATCGCCGTCGCCGAGGCAGGCGGCAAGGACAACGGCGGGAACGAGGACGAGAACAACGGCAAGGCGACGCGTGGCGAAGGGCATCCGGCGGCGATCCCGAGGTTATGCTGGCGTGAGCATATCGAGGCGGGGCGCAGCGTGCCACCGGCACACGCCCGAGGCTATCGCGTGGCGCCAGGTGCCTGTCGTGGTTCGAGCGTAGGGTTAATCGCTGCCGCCGCGAATGCGGCGAAGTATGCGCCGGAAAATGGACGGGCGCTTCTTTTCTTTGGCGAGGCTATAGCGCCAGTGCTGGTTGGCTTCGTGGACTTTGCGCTTCGCGTCTTCGATGTGTGCGCGCGAAGCGATCTCGTTGGCGAGATGTTGTGCGTTGTGTCCCAGGTGCCAGGCCATCTGTCATCTCCTTTGCAGCCACTGCGGCTGCACGGTGAATCCAGTGTACCTGAATGCGCTTCGCCTGTGCGGAGAGTGTGTCAGCCGAGGAGGCCAAAGGGGCGATGGTGGGCAAGGACTGCCTCGATGCGCTCGTCCTGGTGTGGCTGGAGCTCCTGCCCGGGGACCTCGCGCGTCCACAGGGACGAGGGGTCGGGGATATGGGGCAGGCTGGCCAGTTCGCAGACGACCGCGGCCGTGAGGAACGGCGTTTGGAAGGGCGAATAGCCGCCTTCGTGCAGGGCGACCAGACGGCCTTCGGCGTGCCTGTTGGCAAGGTCGAGGACGCGGGCGGTGAGCTGCTGGTACGTCTCGGCGAGGCACATCTGCCGCGCCATGGGGTCATAGAAACCGCCATCCTGGCCCGCGGAGATGAGGATGATGTCCGGTTCGAAGGCATCGACGGCGGGGACGACAACGCGGTCGAAGGCGGCGAGATAGGCGCCGTGGCCGGAGCCGGGCGGCAGTGGAACGTTGATGATGCCGCCGGGAGCGCCGTCGCCGCCGGATTGTTCGATGGCGCCGGAGCCGGGCGGAAAGAGTCCATCCTGGTGGATGGAGACGAAAAGCGTGTCCGGGTCGTCCCAGAAGGCCTGCTGGGTGCCGTTGCCGTGGTGGACATCCCAATCGATGATGGCGACGCGGCGAGCGCCCTGGTCTTTCGCTGCGTGCGCGGCGATGGCGACGCTGTTGTAAAGGCAAAAGCCGATGGCGGATTCGCGCTCGGCATGGTGCCCGGGGGGACGGAGGAGGCAGTAAGTGCGCCGGGGTCCGTCAGCGAACGCGGCTTCGACGGCGGTGATGGCGCCTCCGGCGGCAAGCCGGGCGGCTTCAGCTGAATGGTAGCCCATGGGGGTGCCGGGACCGGCTTCGCCACCGCCATTCGCTGCGAGCTTTTCCAGGCGGTCGATATACGCCGGGGTGTGGACGCGGCAGAGCTCGTCGTCCGTGGCAGGGCGCGGTTCGAGCCCCTGGAGCTGTGGGATGACGCCTGAGACGGCAAGGAGGCTTTCAATGCGGCGTTTGGACGCCTCCGATTCCACGTGCTCGAGGGGCTGGGATGTTGGGCCGGGCATATAGACGCCCGCCCAGCGGCCGGTGTCGTGCCAGTAGAAGAGTTCGTGCGAGAGGAAGCCGGTGCGGTTCACGGCGGGAAGGATAGCTGATTGGCCGTGGTCTTGCCCGGGGCACGCGGAAGGTGACGCCGGGCGGCACAGGGCTGTCATTTGTCTAACGAGTGGCCCGGGGACAGGTCGTGGGCCCCTAGCATGGAAACCAAGCCCGAGTTTCTTTCGGGAGGAATGACATGCCGATTGAGTATCTACTTGTGATTGTGGCGTTCATCGTGCACTTCGGCTTTGCCGCGGTGGCGGTGGCGATTGCGCGGGCCCAGGGACGGAAGGACCTCTTCTTCTGGACGATCGCAGCGCTCATCCTGGGGCCGATTGCACTGGTGATCCTGTACGCGTGGCGAGGCGACCCGGGCGCCCGCGGCGAAAGCAAACCGCCCGTGGCGGACCCCGAGAAGGACCCGCAACACCAGCACCGGAGCGGCCGCAGCGGAAAGGGCGATCCTCGCCCGCCGCAATAGGGTCGCTCCCGGTGTCGGGACCGTACTGGGGAGACGGCTGATGCGCTACCACCAGATGGTGGATTCGACCTCTTCGGGCTGGTCTTCCCAGTCTGTTGTCCAGAGCTGTGAGGAAAGGTATTTCCAGCCGCCGTCGGCGAGGAGGCAGACGATGTGCTGCTCGCCTTCCATGCGGTCGGCGACTTTGAGCGCCGCGCGGATGACGGCGCCGGCGGAGATGCCGGCGAAAAGCCCTTCGTTGTGGGTGAGCTCGCGGGCAGCGATGAAGCTGGAGCGGCTATCGACGACAATGCGGCCATCGAGGATCGACTCGTCGAGGATGGGCGGGATGAAGCCTTCTTCGAGGGCGCGAAGCCCCTGGACGAGGTCGCCCGGGTGTGGCGCCGCGGCGATGACGCGGATGTCCGGGTTTTGCTCCTTGAGGTAGCGACCGGTCCCGGTGAGGGTCCCGCCTGTGCCGAGGCCGGCGACGAAGGCGGTGGTCTGCGGGAGATCGCGAAGGATCTCGGGGGCCGTCCCTTCGTAATGGGCGCGGGGGTTGGCCTGGTTCCCGTACTGGTAGGGGAAGTAGTACTTCCCGGGGTTTGCGTCGATGATCTCCTGGGCCTTCGCGATGGCGCCGTTTGAGCCGAGTTCGCCGGGGGAGTAGATGATCTCGGCGCCGAATGCGCGGAGGAGCTGGGTGCGCTCTTCGGTGACGGCTTCGGGCATGACGCAGACGACGTTGTAGCCCTTGACCCGGCCGATCATTGCGAGGCCGATCCCGGTGTTCCCGGAGGTGGGCTCGAGGATGGTGTCGCCTGGCTTGAGCTCACCGGAGCGCTCGCCGGCTTCGATCATGTACTTGGCGATGCGGTCCTTGACGGAGCCGGTGGGGTTTTGCCCTTCGAGCTTGGCATAGATATGCACTCCTTCTCTGGGGGAGAAGGAGCGCAATTCGACCATGGGCGTATTCCCGATGAGATCGATAACCGACGAGTAGAGCGCCATGGTAGACCCCGCCCGGGCTAGCCGCCCGCGAGGGCGGGGAGGATGTCGAGGGTGTCGCCCTCTTTGACGCCGGTATCGATGCCGCCGGTGTAGCGGACGTCTTCGTCGTTGAGGTAGACGTTGACGAAGCGCTGGAGCTTGCCGTCTTCGCCGAGCATCTGCTCTTTGAAGCCGGGGTGGCGGCTTTCGAGGTCGTCGAGGATCTCACGGACGGTGGCGCCGCGAGCTTCGACGAGCTTCTGGCCACCGGTGAGTTTTTGGAGGACAGCGGTCACGCGGACGGTGACGTTGGGTGCGGTTGCAGATGTCATGAGCACCTTTCCTGCGAGAGGTTGGCGTTTGGCGTGCGGCCGGGACGCGTGGCCCCGGCCGGAGGTTGGCCTGCCTAGCTGGTGGACTCGGCGTGCCCGGCGGGCGCCGGGGCGGTGCCGCAGAAGACCTCGTAGTCGATGAGTTCGGTGACCGTGGGATTGTCGCCGCAGAGGGGGCATTCGGGGTCGCGGCGGACCTTGACGGTGCGGAACTCGAGCGTGAGCGCGTCATACAGGAGGAGGCGGTTCACGAGCGGCTCACCAACTTCGAGGATGAGCTTGAGGACCTCGGTCGCCTGGATGCTCCCGATGGTGGCGCACATAGCCCCCAGGACGCCGGCTTCGGCGCAGGAGGGGACCATACCGGGCGGTGGGGGTGCGGGGTAGAGGCAGCGGTAGCACCCCTTGCCGGGCAGGTAGACGGTGGCCTGTCCATCGAACATGAGGATGGAGCCATCGACCAGCGGCATGTTGCTGAGGTAGGCGGCGTCGTTGACCAGGTAGCGAGTGGCGAAGTTGTCGGCGCCGTTCACGACGATGTCGTAGCCTTCGAAGATCTCGAAGGCGTTATCGCTGGTGATGGGCTGCTCGTGGGTGACGACTTCGATGTTGGGGTTGTGCGCGAGCAGGGTTTCCCTGGCGGATTCGACCTTGCGCTTCCCGATGTCGGCATCCTGGTGGAGGATCTGGCGCTGCAGGTTGGAGCGGTCGACGACGTCGAAGTCGATGATGCCGATCTTCCCGACGCCGGCGAGGGCAAGGTAGAGGGCGACGGGTGAGCCGAGGCCGCCGGCGCCGATAATGAGGACGCGAGCGTCGATGATCTTGCGCTGCCCGACGCTGCCGACCTGCGGCATGATGAGGTGGCGGCTGTAGCGGTCGACCATCTCGGGGGTCATGGTGGTGGGAGAGCCCCCGGCGAGCGCAGGAATGACGGCGACTTCGTCGCCGCCCTTCACGCGGGTGCGCGGGCCTTCCAGGTTGTGGATCTCAACCTGGTTCACGTAGACGTTGATGTGCTGGGCGAGGTCGCCGGTGCTGTCAACGAGCTGCGCGCGAAAGCCGGGGAACTGGGTGTCGAGGTCGCTGAGGACCGCTTCGACCGTCTCGCCCTTCGCATGGACGCTCGCGCGGTTGCCGACGAGATGGCGGAAGGGTGTTGGGATGTAGACGGTGATTGGCATGGTATCTCCTTCGGACTGGCTGGAAGGCGGATTGGCAGCCGATGTGTGTTTGCGATGGTCGTAGGGGTGTTCTTCGTATGGTGCGTTAGAAGACGACACTGAGGTAGCGCTCTCCTGTATCACACAGCATTGTGACAACGGTTTTGCCGGGGCCGAGGCGCGCGGCGACTTTGTCAGCGGCGTAGACGTTGGCACCCGCGGAGATGCCAACGAGGAGGCCTTCTTCGCGCGCGAGCCGGAGCGCCATATCGGTGGCCTGCCGATCTTCGACGCGGACGATCTCATCATAAACGGCGCGGTTGAGGACGCCGGGGACGAAGCTTGCGCCGATGCCCTGGATGCCGTGCATGCCAGCGCGGCCGCCAGAGAGGACGGGCGAGCGGGCAGGTTCGACGGCGACGATATGGACGCGGTCGCCGAGTTCTTCGCGGATGACTTCCCCGACGCCGGTAATGGTGCCACCGGTGCCGACGCCAGCGACGAAGGCGTCGATTTCGCCGCCCGTCGCGTCGAGGATCTCGCGCGCAGTGGTCTCACGATGGACCAGCGGGTTGGCGGCGTTTTCAAACTGCTGGGGCATGAAGGCGTTCTCATCCTCCTGGAGGAGCTGGCGGGCGGCGAAGACGGCGCCGGTCATGCCTTCGATGGCGGGCGTGAGGAGGATCTCGGCGCCGAGGCGTTCGAGGAGGCGACGGCGCTCGACGGACATATCTTCGGGCATGGTGAGGACGAGCCGATAGCCTTTGACGGCGGCGACGAGGGCGAGTCCGATGCCGGTGTTCCCAGAGGTGGGCTCGACGATGGTCGCGCCAGACTTGAGGTGCCCGGAGCGCTCGGCCTCTTCGACCATGGAGAGGGCGATGCGGTCCTTCACGGAACCGCCGGGGTTGAGGTTTTCGAGCTTGCCCAGGATGGTCGCCGACTCCTCGCCCGTGATGCGGTTGAGGCGGACGAGAGGTGTCGCGCCGATAAGCTCAAGGACGGAGTCGACGATGGCGGGTCGGGCTGTGGCGAGGGTCATATGTGATACCGGCCCACGGTGGGTTGAGGTTCGCGTTCGAGGAGGTCGGCGAGGCTGTAGGACTCGAGGATTTCGCAGGTAGCGTCGCGGATACGTTCCCAGATTTCGCGCTGGGGACAGTGATGCGGATGGTCGGTATTTTCGACCGGTTCATCGAGCCAGGAGACGGGGGACAGGGTACCTTCGAGGACTTCGATGATGTCGCGGACGGTGAAAGTGGCAGGGTCACGGACGAGTTCGTGGCCACCGGACGGTCCGCGTACGGAGCGGATGAAGCCAGCCTTCCGCATGATGGTGAGGAGCTGGTCCAGGTATTGCTCGGGAATATGGCGGCGGATGGCGATCTCGGATGACTGGATCGGCCCTTTTCCGTAGTTCCCGGCGAGTTCGATAAGGGCGCGGAGGCCATAGTCGCCACGGGTGGAAACACGCATGAAATTTGTCCCCAGGATGGCCGCCGGACGGTCCGGGAAGGCTCCCTGAAAAAGTAGAGTAACTCTGTCAACAATCGTATCGGGTCGCAAGCGAAAGGTGCAAGCCATCGTTGCTGTTCACGGGGCCGCGACCTGCTTCGCCCCCGGCGGGACTGCACATGCAGACCATTTTTGCCGATATTTTCAGCAAGGGCGCTCCCGGTGGGGCCAGGCGGCCGATGCTGCCGGGACTGCCGCCGCGGAGAGGCGGGTGGCGGGATCGCGCGATGGGCTCGCGGCCGCGAGCTGTGGATCGCCGGTGCGGACGCCGTGCCGGCATTCGAGAGGGGACAGGACAATGACGCAGGGATTCCGTCTCGACAAGGGAGCGCCCAGGCGGGCCGAGCGAGGGAAGCAGGCGCTGAAACTCCCGCGCGATCACGTGGTATACGGGGGGCTCCAGACCTCGTTTGTCCAGTTCGAGGGCCTGTTGGCCGAGCTGGAGCGGCAGGGGGTAGACGGGTTTGTGGAGATGCGGACGGACAAGTACACCGGGACGCTGCACCTTGTCGAGGGGGCGGTACGCAGCGCGCGGGTGGAGGTCGACGGGGAGGCTGTGAGCGGTGACGACGCCGCGGACGCGATTATTGCGCGAGCGCGACGTGCGGGGGCGGCCATCGATGTCTTCGCGGCGCCGCGGGCGGTGATGCTCCTCGCTACGGCCGGGGACGAGCTGTCGTTGAAGTACCAGGGGCTGACGAGCGACCTGCTGCCGCTGGACGAGGTGATCGCGAACCTGGAGGCTGAAAGGCTGACGGGATACCTGGAGGCAGTGCTATGGACAGGGACGACGACGGCACGGGTGTTTTTCCTGCGAGGGAAGGTAGTCGAGGCGATGCTGGCGGACCCGTCGCATACGAGCTGGGGTGTTGCGATGTTGCCGGTGATTACGGATGCGGTCCGGTCTGCCGGGGCAGAAATGGACGTGTACGAGTTGCCGATGGACGAGGAGGCCGGGGAGGACGCTGGCGAATCATCAAGTGCGACGGGGGGTGAGGCCGCGGCGACGACGGCCCCGGTTGAAGAGCCACGCCCTGACCCGCAATCGCTGGCGGCAGCGTGGAACGCGACGCTGGCGACCGTGGAGCGCGTGGTGGATGAGTCTGCACACCCGGGGAGCTTTCGCTCGGCGCTGACGGAAGTGCTGGAGGAGCGGTCGGCGGATGAGCCGTCTCTGCGCCCGGACGGGCATGCGTTCGCGTACCGGCATGGGCGAGTGGAGTTCCTGCTGGACCCGCCGGTGGGCTTGAGCGAGATGCTGGGCGACTGCCTGAGCGACGCCGTTTCGCGGATCTCGTTCCGGCTCCGGAAGGCGGACCTGGAGTCGACGATCCGGGATGAGCTGGCGCCTGTGATGGAGGAGCACGGGAACTTGCTCGGCCGTGACGGATTCGACCGGACGGCGGGGGCGTTCGTGGCGGCGTGAGGCGGGGCAGGCACGATGGTGCCGGGTCGCGATAAGATCGCGCGGGATGGCGGACGAGGCTCCAGCAGTGGTCTGTGGCGCAGGGGTGATCGGCGCGTCGGTCGCCTATCACCTCTCGTTGCGCGGCATCGCGGCGGTGGTGGTTGAGCGGGAGACGGTGGCGCACGGCGCGAGCGGGACTGCCGCGGGGCTCCTGAGCCCGGTCGCGGCAGGGGAGGCGACGACGCCGCTGGGAAAACTGCTGGTGCGAAGCGCGGAGCGGCACCGCGAGCTGGCGGAGGAGCTTTCGGGGGCGGAACGGTACGCATTCGCGGAGATGGGCTCGGAGGTGGTGGCGATGAGTGCGGAGGAAGCGCGGCTCCTGGCCGAGCTGCGCGGCACCGCGCCGGAAGCCGTGACGGAGGGCGGCTGGGTGGACAGGGAGGTGCGCGGCGTGGTGCGTGTTGAGGGCGCTGCACAGCTCGACCCGGGGGCGTTCACGCGGACGTTGCTGGATGCGGCATGCGAGCGGGGTGCGCGGCTGATCACGGGTGATGTGCAGGGGATCCGGACCGAACACGGGGTGGTGAGCGGGGTGCAGGTGAGCGCGCGGATGATCGAGACGTCGCGCGTGATCGTGGCGACGGGGCCGTGGAGCGCGGAGGCGGAGGGGTGGTTGCGGACACCAATCCCGGTGTGGCCGCTCAAAGGGCAGATACTGAAGTACCGGATGCCTGACGCACCTGCGGGGGCGTTCTCGGGACTGAACGGGAACTACGCGGCGAAGAAGCCGGGCGGGATCGTTTACGCGGGGACGACCGAGGAGGAGGCGGGGTTCGACCTGGCGCCAACACCCGAGGCACGGGACGCGATTGTCTCCTGGCTTTCGAAAGTGAGTTCGCGGTTTGCGGAAGTGGAGCCGTTCGAGCAGACGGCGTGCCTGCGGCCATTGAGCGACGACGGATTGCCGCTGATCGGGAAGGCGCCGACGTTCGAAGGTGCGTATGTTGCGACGGGACACGGCCGGAAAGGGA
Source organism: Dehalococcoidia bacterium (assembly GCA_007118095.1). Lineage (GTDB taxonomy): Bacteria > Chloroflexota > Dehalococcoidia > Tepidiformales > Tepidiformaceae > SLAK01. The sequence goes on along the minus strand of SKSF01000096.1, from coordinate 4,302 downwards.
TCATGTTGTCGGCGGCGACAGGTGAAGCGATCGCCGAGCTGATCGTCACGGGCAAGTGTACGACGGTGGACCCTGGGCCGTTCGCACCGGGCCGGTTCCGGGGATCCCCGGGGAGGTATGTATGAGCAACGAGGCAACTGCTCCCGGGACGCCGCCGTTCCATGAGGCAGGGTTCATCCCGCATGTGGGGCTGGAGGTGGTGGAGCGTGGGGATGGGTACAGCAAGGCACGGCTGGCGATTGGCCCGGAGCACATGAACCCGCACGGGGTTATACACGGTGGTGTGGCGTATTCGCTGGCGGACACGGGGATGGGCGCGGCGGCATACACGGTGATGGACGAGGAGGAGATGTGCGCGACGATCGAGGTGAAAATCGTGTACCTGGCGCCGGCGCGCGAGGGGACGCTGGAATGTGAGACGCGTGTGGTGCAAAAAGGGCGCACGGTTGCGGTGCTGGAGAGCGACGTACACAACGGTGAGCGCCTGGTGGCCCGTGCGCTCGGGACGTATTCGATCTTTGCGCGCCGGTAAGCGCGTCTTCTGAAGGAGTGAGCGGGGTTATGGACGAGTTTTCGCTGACGGACCGGGTGGCGATTGTGACGGGCGGGAACGGTGGCATCGGCCGGGGTATCGCGCTGGCGCTGTCTCGGGCCGGGGCGGATGTTGCCATCGCGGCGCGAAACGCTTCGAAGCTGGAGGCGACAGAGGCGGAGATGCGGGCGCTGGGACGGCGATGCCTGGCGCTTTCGTGCGATGTGACGGACCGGCACGACATCGAGGCGGCGATCACACGGACGAAGGCGGAGCTGGGCCACCCGGAGATCCTGGTCAATAACGCGGGGGTTGCTGGCGGCGGGCGGCCGGAGTCGATCCCGGAGGAGACGTGGGACCAGGTGCTGGATACGAATCTGAAGGCGTGTTTCGTGTTTTCGCAGGCGATCCACCCGTCGATGAAGACGCTGGGGCGGGGGAAGATCATCAATATCGGGTCGGAGTATTCGCTGTTCGGGAGCGCGCGTGTGGCGCCGTATTCGGCGAGCAAGGGCGGTGTGGTGCAGCTCACGAAGTCGCTGGCGGTGGCGTGGGCGAAGGACAACATCCAGGTGAACTGCATCATCCCGGGGTGGATAACGACGGATATGACGGCCCCGGCGAAGGAAGACACGGCGTTTTATGAGCAGATCATTGCGCGGACGCCGGCGCGCCGGTTTGGGGAGCCGGAGGAGCTTGGTGGGGTGGCGGTGTTACTGTCGTCGCGGGCGGGGGATTTTGTGACGGGGCAGTCGATCGCGGTGGACGGGGGCTTCTCGGTGGCGTGAGGGGGCTTCGGCCGGTTAAGGCGTCGGCCACTGGCCATCGGCCTTCGGTCGCTGGTGACGCGTGGGCGCGACGACGGGGCAATTAGTTGCCGCGGAGGGTGCGGCGCATTTCTTCGAACTCGTCGCGGGTGATTTCGCCGCGGGCGTAGCGTTCTTCGAGGATGGCGAGTGCGCTGGAAGAGGGCTGGTCGGGGGGAGCCGATCCCTGGCCCTGTGACCGGGTGTCTCGTCCCGAGAGGCGGCTTACGACGTAAACGACGGCGGCGATGATGGCGCCCCAGAAAAGGATCATCCAGAGCCAGCCCATCATCATCCACCAGCCCCAATCGCCGTCCATATGCCACATGATCCGTCTCCTGTGTGTCTCATGGTGCGGAACCGGTGCGAGCGTGTGAAGGGCGAAAGGGGCTTTCCAGAGGGGACGAGCGGGCGGGATGCCAGGGAGACGGTTGTGTGCGAATAGGGCACCCCCCTATTCTATATTTACTCCCCGGAGGAGGGCTGCGATGAGTCAGGAAGGGCACCGGCCACACGACGGAAGGAATGGTGATGACCAGGGAGCTCACGAGGACGGGCAGCACGCGGGGCACGAGGCACACTCCGCGCCTGACGGCGATCACGCACAGCACGCGGAACATGCCGGGCACGAGGAAGGCCATGGAGGCGACGGTGGCCATGGTGGCCATGCGAGCCACGGCGGGCACGCAGCGCACGCACAGGTGTTCCGGGACCGGTTCTGGATAGCGCTGGTCCTGACGATCCCGCTCGTGGTGATGAGCGAGATGATCCAGGACTGGTTCGGATATTCGGTCCCCTCATTCCCGGGGGACGGGGCAGTGCCACCGGTGCTGGGCACGGTGGTGTTTGCCTATGGTGGCTGGCCCTTCCTGCGCGGCGCGTGGGATGAGGTTCGGCCCTGGGCGCCGGGGATGATGCTCCTGATCTCGCTGGCGATCACGGTCGCGTTCATCTCAAGCATCGCGAGCGTGGTGACGCCGCTGGACTTCGACCTGTGGTGGGAGCTGGCGACGCTGGTGACGATCATGCTGCTGGGGCACTGGATGGAGATGCGGGCGCTTGGACAGGCGCAAAGTGCGCTGGCGGCGCTGGCCGAGCTATTGCCGGACGAAGCAGAGCGGGTCGTGAACGGGAGCACGGAGCGTGTGCCGGTGACGGAACTGGCGCCGGATGACGTGGTGCTCGTGCGGCCGGGGGCGCGCGTCCCCATCGATGGGACCATCGACGAGGGGCAGGCGGACCTTGATGAGTCGGTGATCACGGGTGAGTCGAAGCCTGTGAGCAAGGAGGCCGGGGACAGCGTGGTCGCAGGTGCGGTGGTAGCGGGAGCGTCGTTGCGCATCCGGGTTTCGGCGGTGGGCGAAGATACGACGCTGGCCGGCATCCAGCGGATGATCGCGGAGGCGCAGGAATCGAAATCGCGGACGCAGCGGATGGCGGACCGGTTTGCCGGGCTGCTGTTCTATGTCGCTGTCGTGGCTGGGACAGTGACTGCGGCGACGTGGGGACTGCTGGGCGAAGGCGACGCGGCGGTCGTGCGGACGGTGACGGTGCTTGTGATTGCGTGCCCGCACGCGCTGGGGCTTGCGATCCCGCTGGTGGTTTCGATTTCGACCGGGATGTCGGCCCGGGCCGGCATCCTGGTGAAGGACCGGCTTTCGCTTGAACGGATGCGGCAGGTCGACACGGTGCTGTTCGACAAGACCGGGACGCTGACGAAGGGTGAGCACCAGGTGAGGGACCTGGCAACGGTCGACGGGGACGGCCAGGAGCTGCTGCGGCTGGCGGCGTCGGCCGAACAGGACAGCGAGCATCCCCTGGCACGGGCGATCATGCGGGCGGCGGAGCAGGCGGGGAGCATCGCACGGGCGGAGGACTTCCAGGCAATTGCCGGGCGCGGGGTGTTCGCGACCGTGGAGGGTCATGCGGTGGCCGTCGGCGGTCCCGCGTTGCTTTCCAGTAAAGGGTTGGAGGTTCCCGCGGGGCTTTCCGAACAGGTGGCAAGCTGGAAGGAGCGTGGCGCTTCGATCCTGTACGTCGTGCGCGACGGTTCAGTCGCCGGGGCACTGGCGCTGGAAGACGAGCCGCGACCGGAGTCATATGAGACCGTGCTCGAACTGCGGCAGCAGGGGGTCCACGTCGCGATGATCACGGGAGACGCGCAGCAGGTCGCGGATACGGTAGCGGCCGAGCTGGGCATCGATGAAGTGTTCGCCGAGGTATTGCCGGAGGACAAAGACAAGGCGGTCGTCGAACTGCAGTCGCGCGGGCGGACGGTGGCGATGGTCGGCGACGGGGTCAACGATGCGCCGGCGCTGGCGCGCGCGGACGTCGGGATCGCGATCGGGGCGGGGACGGACGTGGCAATTGCCTCGGCGGGGATTGTGCTGGCCTCGGACGACCCGCGCGGGGTGCTTTCCACGCTGCGTCTTTCGAAGGCGAGCTACCGGAAGATGGTGCAGAACCTCGGCTGGGCGGCCGGGTATAACGTGGTGGCGTTGCCGCTGGCGGCCGGGGTGCTGGCGCCTATCGGGATCGTGCTGGCGCCAGCGGTGGGGGCGCTCTTGATGAGTCTTTCGACGGTGATTGTGGCGCTGAACGCGCAGTTGCTCCGGCGGGAGCGGCTGCGTGCGGAGGATGGCGTGGTGACGGCGCCTTCGGCGAGGAAGCCCGCGCTGGAGCGGGGGTAGGGCATCATCAGCGGGGGACAACGGGCCCTCACCCCTCAGTCCCCTCTCCCAACGCTTTGGGAGAGGGGAAGCCGGGAGCGTGACGCGGGTTAGACGCGTTCGAAGACGGCGGTGATGCCCTGGCCGCCTCCGATGCACATGGTTTCGAGTCCAAACTGCGCGTCGCGGCGCTGCATCTCGTTGAGGAGGGTGGCGAGGATGCGGGCGCCGGTGGCGCCGACGGGGTGGCCGAGGGAGATGCCGGAGCCGTGGACGTTCATGCGGTCGAAGTCGG
>SKSF01000036.1 GCA_007118095.1 Dehalococcoidia bacterium | reverse complement strand
GTAGCGGACAACACCCTTCTGCCAGAGATCGCTGCGATCCGACATCCCGTAGAACGACACGTGAACCGCTATGTCACGGTCTTGTGCGACAAGGAAAGGAGCCCGGACGGCACGAATCACTTCCCGCAAACGTGGCCGCCTATCCGGGTGCTTCTCAACGACAAGGTCCCATGTCTCGCGCTGGCAACGCACCGGGCGCCCCATCCAGTCCGGGACCTCGAACAGCGGCGGAACGTCACCACTGTTCACCCGCCAATCCGCCCCCGGATCGCCCGCTCCAGCCCCTCCGGGTCGTTCGTCCCGATGCGGTACCGCTTCCCGTTCTTCAGCGTGATCTCCACCGCGTCGAAGCCTGAGACGTTGTATACGGTCCGCCCCGGCAGATACCGGATGCCCCAGCCCGTGTACCACGGGTTCCGCACCGCCTCGGCCGACGCGATGTCCTTCACCTTCCACGTTCGCCGGATCAGACCAACCCCAAACCGCAACCGCACTTCCGACCGGTCCACCTCCACCGTCAACGATCCGAACAGAAACGCAACGAGGATGGCGCCCAGCAAGGCCAACAGACCGATCAGGTCGGCGCCGACCGAAGCAAAAGCCACATAGATCACGATTGCAACGGTCAGCACGCCGAGGAGTGTGATGTGTCCGAGCTGCTGGTGCATGTACTTCGCGGCCACGAATCGAGCCTAGCAGCGCCCCGGCAACGCGGTACCGCCTACCGCCTCGACACGGTCCCGCAACAGGCCTGCGCTACTCTGCCGCCAAGAAGGGGACGCCCCGCCCCACAACCCGGCCGCCGCCACGGTCAGCCACCAGGGCTGATGGTCGAGGATTCGCCCGTGGCCAGCCCGGCGCTCCGGCGCGGCGTCCTCTTCCGCCCCCTACCCACGCTCACCGCGCTGGGGCACAATGCGCCGCATGTCCAGCCAACCTGTCACCGTCATCTCCATGCCGCTCGAAGATGAGTTCAAAGAGCGCATCTCCGCCGAAACGGACGCCACCTTCATCCCCGTCAGCGCACAGCAGGACGAGGTTATCCCCCAGATCGCCAACGCCGAGGGCATCCTCGTCAGCAACATGCTCAAAGCCGACGCTACCCTCTTTGACGCCGCGCCGAACCTCCGCGTGCTCTCCGGGGTCGGTGTCGGCTACGACAACGCCGACGTCGTCGAAGCCACCCGCCGAGGCATCGCCATCTGCAACACGCCAGGGGTGCTCAGCGAAGCCGTCGCAGACCTCACCCTGGCGTCCATCCTCATGCTCTCCCGCAACCTGCTGGGACATATCGAATACGTCCGCTCGGGCGCGTGGTCGCGCCGCGAACCCGGCCCGCTGCTCAGCCACGACATCAAGGGCAAATTGCTGGGCATCGTCGGGTTCGGGCGCATCGGCCAGGAGGTCGCGCGCCGGGCCGAAATGCTCGGCATGCGGACCGCCTTCTACGATGTCTTCCAGGATCCACCAACGGGGGCGCCCGCGACCACGTACCTCCCGCTCGAAGACCTCCTCGCGCAGGCTGATTTCATCACCATGCACGTCGACCTCAACGAGACCACGTGGCACATGATCAGCACGCCCCAGCTCAAGCTCATGAAGCCGTCTGCCTACCTCATCAACACCTCGCGCGGCCCCGTCATCGACCAGCCCGCCCTCACCGAAGCGCTCCAGGCAGACACCATCGCCGGTGCGGCGCTCGACGTTTTCGAAGTGGAGCCCGTCGCGGAAGACGACCCCATCTACACGCTCCCCAACGTCATCCCCTTCAACCACATGGGCACCGCCACGGAAGAAACCCGGATGGCCATGCGCGGCCTTGCCGTCGATAACATGCTCGCCGTGCTCCGCGGCGAGACCCCGCCCGCCATCGTCAACCCGGAAGTCCTCCGACCAGCGACCTGACGCGTCACGAAAAAAGCGGGGGCCGCAGCCCCCGCTTTCTCGTGCTCACCCTTACGCGTGACTACTCAGACTGAGCGATTTTCCCGAGCAGCTTGATCGTCCGCTGCGCGGCGTCGCGGTCGTTTTCCAGGAGGAGCGGCATCGCGATAATCTCGCCCGCGCCGAACGAAGGCAGATTGCGGATGCGCTCTTCCACCTGGTCTTCGTTCCCCGAGATGACCAGTGCATCGCACATGTTCCGCGTGAACTCGGGGCCTTCCGCCTCCGGGAACCCGGCTTCGACCCACATCGCCTTGTAGAACGGCAACCGCTGGTAGAACCCGAGCTGCTTCACCGCCGCTTCGTACACGGCATCGGCATCTTCGGAAACCGCCATCGGCACGTGGACGACCGCCGGTGGCGGCGTAGAGCGGCCCGCCTTCTGCGCGCCTTCCTTCAGAGCCGGCGCGGCCACATCGCGGATGTGCTGCGGCGGCGTGACCCACGAGATGCCGCCTTCGGTCAGCTCACCCGCCAGCGAAAACGCCTTGTGCCGCAGCGCCGAGATCATCACCCGTACTTCGGTCGGCTCGGGGAGCTGAGCCTCGGCGTGCAGCCGGTTGCCCTGGTATGAAACCTTCCCATCGCGCAGCAGCGGGATCAGGATGTCCAGGTACTCACGCAGATGCTCCAGCGGCCGCGTGAAGTCGAGCCCCCACGTGCCCTCGATGGCCGGCTTGTGGCTCGGCCCGATGCCCAGGCGCATGCGGCCCGGCGCCAGCTTGTCCACCACCATGGCACCCTGCGCCATCGTGATGGGGTGCCGCGGGAACGTCGGCAGGATGCTCGTGCCAAACTCGATCCGGTCCGTCTTGAGCGCCGCCGAGGAAAAGATCGCGAACGGGTCCGCCGCGACACCGCCGACCGTCAGCCAGGCGACATCGATCCCCGCGTCCTCCGCCTTCACGATCCCGTCGATCAGGCCAAGGGGGTCGCGCGAGAGGATGTGCGTACCAATAACAAGGTCTTTCATACAAACCTCCGGGTCATATGGCGTGAAAGACTACGACCCGGGTGCCGGGGTGACCAGAAGAGGTTCAGACGCGCCACCCGCCGCCGCTACCGCTACCATCAGCGTCCATGGACACCAACGCCGGCAGCGGAGTGCCGTACCAGCCGCCCACCCCCCCGCGCTATGACCGCGACCAGCACCCCACGGAATTCAGCCGCATCCTTGCGTTGAGCGACGGCGTCTTCGCCATTGCCCTCACGCTGCTCGTGCTCGACCTCGCCATCCCCGCCGCCGGCGACGACGGCCTCGGGAGCGAACTGTGGGAGCTTCGCTCGAATTTCATCGCCTTCGGCGTCAGTGTGTTCCTGGTTGGCAGCGCCTGGTGGGGGCACCATCGCCTCTTTGCCATGCTCCAGCGTGCCAATGGCCCGCTCATCGGGCTCAACATCGTCTACCTGGCATTTGTCGCGCTCATCCCGTTCGCGCAAGCCGCGCTCGCCAGTTACCCGGGCGAACCACTGGCCTATGTCACCTTCGCGACCGTCTTCGCCTTCATCAACGCGGTCGACACGCTCGTATACCGGTACGCATTCCCACGCGACATGCTACGCCCCCACGTCACCACGGGCGCCTATCGACTCGAAGTCCGCTGGGGCGTGATTTCCGTCGCGCTCTTCCTGGTCAGCATGCCGCTGGCCTACGTGCTGGGGCCCTTCACGATCGCGCTATGGCTGGCCTTCATGCCAGTCGGCTACGTCGTCGCCTCCCTGCTGGCAGGCGAAGGCATGCCCACCGGACGGCAGGGAGGGGACAGCCCTGCCGATCCGGCCGAAGACGCCGCAGACACCACACGCACCGAGGACGCCGAAACTGCCAGCCACGAACCGCGCGACTAGCGCCACTCCCACCGCGTCGCCGTGTTGAGGAAGTCCGCCTCCAGCCACGCAAACGCCACCCGTGGCCGCACGACGAACAGCGGCGCATCGCCGCCAGCATCGAGCAGGCCCATCCCGTACTTCTCCCGGTACGCGGCGTCGACCGGCCCGGGCGCGCCTGCCATGGCTATCCGCTCCGCCGTGCCTTCCACCACCACCATGTCGTCAGCGCTCTCCAGGTGCACCACCACGGCCGGGTTAGCCGACAGGTTGCGCGCCTTCACCGTGTTCGCGCCCGTCCCGAAATACAGCGCCCCATCGTGCCAGGCGCCCCAGACCGGCATTGCGTGGGGACGCCCGTCCGGCCGCGTGGTCGAAATCCAGTAGCTTCGCGACGCGGCAAGCTTGCGCTCCGCCTCGCCCCAGTCCATCAACCCCGACTCATCGTCCTGCGGCACATCGTCCATTCGCGGCCGCGAAGCGACCGGCTGCTGATTCACGTGTTCCTCCAGACCGCAAATGCGCGGACGGCACAGCATCGTCTCAAAACGCGACACCTGCTGACGCGACCTGCAAAGTGTGCCATCTCCCGTGAACTTCTGGTCCTCCCCCGGACAGGGGATGTCGCACCGCTGCGAGACACTTTGCCGGCGCGACCGGTCACGCGATCGCCGCCACCCGGCGGCACAACACACTTCTCGAAAGAGGAACCCACATGCTTCTTTTCAAACGCGCATCTCTGAGCGTGTTCATCATCGCCGCGATGGCCGTGTTCTTGTTCGCTTGCGACGAAAGCGAACCCGAAGCCGTCAACGGTGCCGGTGACGACGCGCCCACTGACGATGCGGACGACAACGGGGCCGGTGACGCCGCCGCAGACGGCGACGACGCGAACGGCAACGGCGTCTTTTCCATGGGCGAAACGGTGCAGCTCGGCGACTACCAGGTCACCGTCCACGGCGCCCGCTGGGACGATGGCGACGAGTTCTTCGGCCCGGACGAGGGCGAGCAGTGGCTCGTAATCGATGCCGAGATCGAAAACACGGGCGATGAATCCGGCGATGTGACCATTATCGACTTCGAGCTCTACGACGAGGAAAACCGAAGCCAGGACCAGGCGCTGGCCGCGGATACCGACGGCAACCTGAGCGGCACGCTCGGGGCCGGTCGCACGATGCGCGGTGAAATCGCCTTCGCCGTCCCGGAAGGCCAGGCGAACTTCGAGTTCATCTACTCGCCCCTCATCGACCGCGGCCAGGCCATATTCGAGATCACGGAGGGCGACATCAGCTAGCTTGAGGGATGCGGGCGGGCAAGCCGCTCAGGGCGCCCCGCTCGCATTACTCGCTTCGGCCCCGGAACCGGGCGCAACAGGTCGAGCATGAGGTCGACCGGCATACGATTATTCAATTCGCCTCTCCGGCTTCCAGCCCGCGTCGTCAATCCGGCAGACATCACAAATTGCCCCCCTCACACCTCCATCGGCAGCGAGGGATCCGCGGCCCACCCCGAAAGTGACGCATCGTAAACGGCGACGGCTTCGTGCCCCAGCATGGTTAGCACGAAGGCGTCGCTGCTCGCGGCGATGCCCCCACCGCAATACGTGATCACCCGGCCCGCACTCGTCGCACCAGCGCCTTCGAACTGTGTCCGGAGCTCCTCCAGCGGCAGGTAGGCGTTCGTCTCCGGGTCGATGATGCGCATGGCGGGCACGTTGGCGCTGCCCGGGATATGCCCCGGCCGGCCGTAGACATTCGTCTCGCCCCGGTGCTGTTCCTCGGCGAGCGCGTTCACCACGCAGGTGCTACCCGACTCGATCGCCGCCTGGACATCCTCCTTCGTCGCCATCAGGCCCGGCCGCGGACGCGGGACGAAGTTTCCCGGCGGGTACGACGGCGCCTCCGTCGAAACGGGGCGCCCCTCCAGCTTCCACTTCTTCCAGCCGCCATCCAGCACCCGCGCGTCGTCGAACCCGAACGCCCGCAGCATCCACCACACACGCGCCGCCCACATATTCATCGCCGCGTCGTAGAGCACCACGCGGGTCCCGTCGCCAACGCCATAGCGCGACATCGCATCGGCGAACTGCTCCGCCGGCGGCATCATGAAGCGGAGCTGCTGGCTCTTGTCGCTCAGATCATTCGGCAGGTCGGCGAAAACAGCGCCCGGGATGTGTCCCTGCTCCCAGTGCTCACGTCCACTGTGAATCTCCATCCCGCCTTCCGGCCGCGGCTGCAGGAACACCGTGCAATCAAGCACCCGGAGGTC
>SKSF01000012.1 GCA_007118095.1 Dehalococcoidia bacterium | reverse complement strand
TACGTGGGGATCGACATTGCCCAGCGCATTGTGGAAGGCGGTCATGTCCCGGGACAGTACCTGCTCGATATCTACAACCCGTAGCGAAGGCGGCGCCGCTCATTCCCGGCGCTCCGCCCCGTATTGCCGCAGGTAGTAGCTGTTTGCGCCCGGAAGGGTATACCACCACGACCGCCCTTTCGGGCGTTCGAGCGGATCGCCATCGAGCCACCGCTCCAGGTTCTCCGGTCGATACGCGGGGACGCGCTCGCGCAGCGCCAGCGTCCGTTCATCGACGCACTGAGAGGCCCAGCGGCGGTGTCCGATGGGCCGCCGGGCACGCCCACAGGCGAAGCGCCAGGCGCGGCTCGTGAGTTCGAGAGGCCGCGCCCGCTCCGGCTGCGGCTCAGGCCATTCGGATACCGGCATATCGAAGGCCAGCCCGGCTTCCTCGGCCTTTGCCGCGATCCAGGCGAGCGGACGTTCGCCGCGTGACCCGCCGACGTCGCTGTGACGCCCGGGGAACCAGCGTTGTTCGACGCGCTGGCCTTCGTCGATGGGACCGGTCCACAGCGCTGCCAGGTAGGCCGCCCGGAGTTCGTCCACGGCGAGGGCCTGGTATGCGTGCTTCACATGGCTGCTGAGGCGGTAGTCGTGGAACCCCCAGCGGCGCCGGGAGATCCGCCCAAAGAACCCGCCGGGAATGCCGAGCGCTCCGACTGTATCCCAGACGCCCAGGAACGCGATGTCGATGTCGTTGATGGGCCGGCAGCCATGCCGGGCGCGGAAATCTACTGCGTCCGAAGGGTCGGCGTCCGGGTCTGCGCGCCGGTAGAGCTCGTACGCCGCATCGAGTGCGTCCGGGTCGACCGGGCTGGGGAGCAGGCCAACCTTCCGGATGAAGCCCACCGTTGACCGGACCGTGAAGGCCCCGCGACTGAATCCGAAGAACCAGAGGGAGTCGCCGGGTTCGTAGTTCTCGGCGATCCAGCGATAGGCATCTTTCACGTTGCCCGAGAGTCCGGCGCCAAAGGCGCCCCCCACAATGGCGTCCCATGTGTTCCAGAGCCAGCTTGCGCCGGGCCGGCCGGTACCGACGCCGGCCCGGTAGTAGCGGAGCTGACCTTTCGCCGCGAGGCGGGTCGCGATGATATGGACGTTCGTGTTGGACGAAGGGTCTTCCCACGTCCCATCACAGCAAACAACGAGCCGGCGCATTGTCGCCTCCTGTCGCCCGGCGGCGAGCTCCCGGGTGCGCGGACTTTACGCCGGGACTGGAAAGGCCGTCCACACCTGCATACCGCCACGCCCAGCGCGTTGGGGAGTAGGATGCGCCGAAAACCACGGGATCACGGAGCGAAGAATGGCACGACGGAGCTTTTGGGCATGGGGCACGGAAGACGACGAGCCGACGATGGCCCAGGTCGAAGAAGCGGCCCGGCGGGCCGGCGAGCGCTGGGGCATCACGATCGAACCTGTGCCTCCGCCAACCATCGACGAGATCGAGCTGCGGCCGCCGCGGGCCACCGTGCCGGAAAAGCTCGCCGACACCTGCAGCACCGACACGCATGACCGCGCGCGGCATACGTATGGGAAGAGCTTCGGCGATTCGGTCCGGGCGTATCGACGTGACTTCACGAACCCGCCCGATGTCGTGGCGTTTCCACGGGACGAAGCCGAGGTCGTCGCCGTGCTCGAATGGTGCGACCAGCAGGGCTATATCGCCATCCCCTGGGGCGGCGGCTCGTCGGTTGTCGGCGGGCTCGATGTGCCCGCCGACGCGCCGGTAGCCGTCGCCATCAACCTCGAGAAGATGGACCAGGTGCTGGAGGTCGACCAGACCTCTCGCGCGGCACGCATCCAGGCGGGCGCACTGGGGCCGCAAATCGAAGAGCAGCTCAGGCCGTACGGCCTGACTTTGCGCCACTTCCCACAAAGCTTCGAGTGGTCGGGGCTCGGCGGCTGGATCGCGACGCGCTCGGGCGGCCATTACGCGACGAATCACACGCATATTGACGACTTCGTGGAATCGGTCCGCATGGTGACCCCGCGCGGGACGTGGGAGTCGCGGCGGCTACCGGGCAGCGGAGCGGGACCGAGCCCCGACAGGCTCGCGATCGGCAGCGAGGGCATCCTCGGCATCATCACCGAAGCGTGGGTGCGGGTGCAGGCACGGCCAGTGTTCCGCGCATCCGCGGGGGTACGGTTCCCTACCTGGGAAGCAGGGTCCGAGGCGGCACGCGCCATCACTCAGTCCAAGCTGTGGCCCGCGAACTGCCGCCTTCTCGACCCACAGGAGACGCAAAACGCGGCCGGCGGCGACGGTACGTTCGCCATGCTGGCACTTGGCTTCGAATCGGCCGATGTGCCGCAGGGCGATTTCCTCCAGCATGCGCTGCGCATCGCGCAGGAGATGGGCGGAACGGCACCGCAAGAGGAGATTGTCATCAAGGACGGTGAGTCCGGCGACAGCGAGGCCGGGCGACAGGGGGCCGTCGGGGCATGGCGCAACGCGTTCATCCGGGCGCCGTACGCACGGAACATCAACGCGGGGCTCGGCACGGTGGGTGATACGTTCGAGACATCGATCACGTGGGACCGGTGGCCAGAGTTCGACCGGGCGGTGCGTGATGCCGTGAACGAAGCTCTGCAGCGAGTGTGCGGCGCGGGGACGCTTACGTGCCGGTTCACGCATGTCTACCCGGACGGCCCGGCGCCCTATTACACGTACAACGGGCCCGGGAAACGCGGCGGCGAGACCGAGATGTGGTGGGCGGTGAAGGAGGCGGCGCTCGAAGCTGTCTGGGCGAATGGAGGAACGGTGACGCACCACCATGCAGTCGGCCGCGACCACCGACCCTGGTACGACCGTCAGCGTCCCGACCTGTTCGCGGCGTCGCTACACGCGGCCAAGAAGACGGTGGACCCGGCGGGCATCCTGAACCCGGGCGTGCTCATCGACCCGTAATCGTCCTCTCGCCGGGGAGGGCCATGACCGGTTGCGGCCCGTGCCCCGCCGTATAGCTGCGACTGCGATGTGACCGTAACCAGCGCGATGCGGGGGATATCTGTCCGATAGTGCCGGCGCGCGACACTCGTGCCGACGGCAGTCAGACGACAGAGGGGGCAGTAGCCACCATGAAAGCATTGACGTGGCACGGGCCGCGCCAGGTTCACGTTGAAAACGTCCCGGACCCGGCGATCCAGGAACCGACGGACGCCATCATCCGGGTGACCTCGAGCGCCATCTGCGGTTCCGACCTGCACCTGTACGAAGTACTCGGGCCACTCATGGACAAGGGCGACATCCTCGGCCATGAGGCTATGGGGATCGTGGAGGAAGTTGGCAGCGAAGTGAGGCGGTTGGAGCGTGGTGACCGCGTGGTGGTGCCATTCAACATTTCCTGCGGAAACTGCTTCATGTGCGGGTACGGGCTCTTCGCGCAGTGCGAAACGACACAGGTGCGCGAGTACAACACCGGGGCGGCGCTGTTCGGTTATACGCGGCTATATGGCTCGGTCCCCGGCGGACAGGCGGAGTTGCTGCGGGTCCCCCAGGCGCACTTCGGCCCGATCAAAGTGCCGCGCGAAGGCCCCGACGAGCAGTTCCTCTTTCTCTCGGACGTGCTACCCACCGCCTGGCAGGCGGTGGAATACGCGGACATTCCGCCCGGGGGAAGCGTGACGGTGCTGGGCCTTGGGCCAATAGGACAGATGGCGGCGCGAATCGCGCGGATGCGTGACCACCAGGTCATCGCGGTGGATTTCGTACCGGCGCGAATCGAGATGGCACGGCGCCACGACATTGATGTGATGGAGACCGACCAGTTCGACCAGGTGCCGGAGGCCATCCGCGATCTCACAGATGGGCGCGGGACGGACTCGGTCATCGATGCGGTGGGGATGGAGGCGCAGGGTTCCCCCGTATCGCACTTTGCCCACCGGCTCGCGACCCTCCTGCCGGACGCACTTTCGAAGCCCGCGATGGAGCGCGCCGGTGTGGACCGGCTGGCTGCGCTGCTGCTCGCCATCGAAATCGTGCGGCGCGGCGGCACGATTTCCATTTCCGGCGTCTACGGGGGGATGGCCGACCCGCTGCCGATGCTGCAGCTCTTCGACAAGGGCGTGCAGGTGCGCATGGGGCAGGCCCACGTGAAGCGCTGGATCGACGATTTGATGCCGCTGGTGATGGATACGTCCGACCCGCTCGGGGTGCTCGACCTGGAAACCCACCGTATCCCGCTGGAACAGGCACCGGACGCCTACCGGATGTTCCAGGAGAAGCGCGACGGCGCGATCAAAGTGGTGCTCGACCCGGCCGGCGGGGCGCGAAGTTGACGGCCTAGCGCATGAACGCCACGAGCGCTGTGCTCGCTAGAAGCATTGCGGCCAGGGCAATGACCGCAAGGTCGCGCGGTCCAAAGAGGCGGCGACTGCTTTCATCACCGGTCGTGCTGCCGGTAAGTCCACGGGTGTACAGGGCGATCGCCAGGCGGTTGGCACGCCCGAGGGTGCCGAGCGCGACGATCATCCCGAGCCGGACCAGGCGCCGCAGGCGTGCCGACAGACCTCCCGCCGCCGGAGTGACGCCACGTGCCAGCTCGGCGCGCTGCGCCCGGCCGACTTCGCCGCGAAGGAGCGGCGCCAGGCGGAGGACGATCGACGTGGCGAGCGCGATATCACCGGCAAGGCGGCGGACGAAGGGGATGCGTGCGGCTATCGCGGCGAGGTCGCGGACAACCGTCGTGGTGGCGGCCTGCCCGGCGGCGAGGAGGCCCGCCGCCACTGGCCCGACCAGCCGGAAGACGGTGCGCAAGGCGGACTCGGGGCCGCCCGGCGGAACGCCGACAATGGAAAGGTCCAGGGTTCGATCGCCGTCAAACGTGAAAAGGTGGAGCATCGCGACGAAGCCCGCCAGGACGAACAGCAGGCGTAGCTGCCAGGCAAACCGGAGCGCCCCGGGTCCGATGATGGCAGCGAGCACGAAGATCCCGGCGAAGATGCTACCGATCAGCGGCAACGGCGCGGGCAGAAAGAAAACAAGTCCGACCAGGATTGCCGCCACGATCCCCGCCGGGATGTCCACCAGGGGCCGGCGCGATTGCGGTGCGTCGCCGGTGCCGGGGGGCTCGCTGGTTGGCTCCATTGGCGGAAGTGGGGCACCCGGGGTCGGGGTCGCGGCCGGGGCGGTCGCAATTGCTTCGGCTACGCCTTCGACAGAGAGCGAGCGCGCCGCGGCGGGTTCCAGGCCGAAAGCGTGAAGCGCTGCGAAAAGCGTTGATCCCGGCGCCCCGGGGAGATGCGTCGCGGCCGGCAAAACGGTTTCGGGTGGACCATCGGCGACCACTTCACCTTTGTGGAGCATCACCAGGCGCGTGGCCACTGGCAGGAAGCCGTCGAGTTCATGGGTGGCGATGATGACCGCGGCTCCAGCATCCCGGGCCGCTTCGATGCAGGCGATCACTTGGCGAGCCCAGGGCTCGCTTAACCCGGCGGTGGGCTCGTCGAGGAACAGGATGTCCGGCTCCCAGGTGAGCGAGGCGGAGAGGGCGACGAGCCGCTGTTCGCCGCCGCTCAGCTCATGCGCGGGCCGGTCGAGGAATGCCGGTGGCAGCCCGACGCGGTCGAGCTGGCGGGCCGCGTGGTCGCGCGGGTCGCCGGTGATGTCGCCCGCCTCGCTGAGCGGCCACGTCAGCTCTTCTTCGACCGTGGAGCGGAGCCAGAGCTGCTCGGGGTCCTGGAACATGACGCCGATGCGGCGCCGCTGACGGGAGTCGAGGGAGGTCGCGGTGACGTCTTCGCCGGCGAGTTTGAGGCGGCCAGCATCGAGGGGGCGGAGGGCGGCCGCCGCTTCGAGCAGCGTCGTCTTCCCCGACCCGGAGCCGCCCACCAGCAGGGCGACGTCGCCGGGGGCTGCTTCGAGCGAAACATTGCGGAGGATGTCGCGGCCGCCATCGTCCGAACGGACACGGGCGCCGATCAGGCGGAGCATCGGCCCAGTACCGCGGGGAGGTCGGTCGCAGCGAGCGGGGCGTCACCGACGGGCACGCCACGTGCGTCAAGCTCCTGGACGAGCCGCACGACCAGCGGCGGGGAGAGGTAAGCCCGCTCGAGCAGG
>SKSF01000056.1 GCA_007118095.1 Dehalococcoidia bacterium | reverse complement strand
TCGCCCGGCGAGCTGTGGAACGCTTCGGCCCCATCGATGTGTGGGTGAACAACGCGGCGGTTGCCGCATTCGGCCGGTTCGAAGAAACACCCGCGGACATCTTTCAGCGTGTGTTCGACGTGAATTTCTTCGGCTACGTCAACGGGGCGCGCGTTGCCCTTCCGCACTTTCGAGAACAGGGCTACGGCACACTCATCAACGTCTCGTCCGTCGTCGGCACCATTGGGCAGCCCTATACCACCGCCTACACGTCGAGCAAATGGGCCATCCGTGGTCTCACCCAGTCACTGCAGGGCGAGCTCTCACTCGACGAAGCGCGCGACATCAACGTCTGCAGCGTCCTGCCGGCCGCCATCGACACACCCCTCTTCCACACGGCAGCAAACTACACAGGTCGCGCCGCTCGCCCCCTCGACCCCATATATTCCGCCGATATGGTGGCGAACACCATCGTCTCGGTGGCACGCCATCCACGGCGCGAAACGTACGCCGGGATGGCGGGGCGGCTCGCGACGCTCGCACACATTCTGCTACCAGGCCCGGCTATCCGCATCTTCGCGCGCCAGGTGGAGTACAACCACTTCGAACCGCGCGTACAGCCGCCCACCCGCGGAAATCTGTTCGAACCCTTCGACGATGCCCACCGCGTCTCTGGCGGCTGGCTTGGCTCCGCCGATGCCGCCCGGGCGGGGGCATGGCCCGCCGGACTTGCGCCGCTCGCGATGGCCGCGGCGGGCATCGCCACGGCGTTATGGGCCGCCAGGCGCTGGCGCCGCCACCGCCGCCGGCGCCTCGAGACCCCGCAGCGCATTCGCCGCCTGCTTCCTGCTGCGAAGTAACGCCGAACAAGCACTCCGGTCAGGAGGTCCCCATGAAGTCGATGACTATGCGTGCCTGGGGCAGTCACGCTCCCCGCTTCGTTGCCGGGTTCGACTCCGCGTCGGCGATGGTTCGCCTGCTCAGCAGGTATCTCAAGGGCAAGGACTCCCCGGGCCTCGGCGGCATGGCGCCCGCATCCGAGACCTTCGCGCGATTCACCAACACCCTCCCGCCCCGTGTGCGGGAACAGCTCTTCATCATTAGCGGCTGGGGCGAAGCCATTCCCGAGAGCAAAGCGCCGGAAATCCGTTCCGAAGAGCTCTCCCGCTGGGTCGTGAACTCCTATCCCGCGCGCCCCTACCAGTCCGCGATGATTGGCTCCTCCAGCGGGGCTATGATCCACCTCGCGGCCGCGCTTGGCATTCCCTGGCTCCCGCAGACACAATTCGTGCCGGTCCGCCGCCGGGGCGTCCACCCCGACGAACCCGTCGAGGACTTCGAATTCGGCAAACGCGTCGCGCCGCAGATCCTCGAAAACAATTCCGACCTCCAGCTCCATCACATGCACGACCCCAATCAGGACCGGCTCATGGTCCAGCTGATGACCTATTTCCGGTTCAAAAAGCTGCGGCTGGGGCCCACCTACGAGCAGTTCCTCAAGGACAACCTGGAACCAGGAGCCCCGATCTACGTCGTCAACTGCCGCCGCCGCTGGCCGGTGACCCGCGTATCCGACCGGCACTATTTCCAGTTCGGCGCACTCGGCGGCGCCACCGCCGAAGAATTTCATCACGGCTCTGAACGCGTCGAAGAATACCTCGAACGCTATGGCTCACATCGCCGCCGCTGGGACCCGCCCGAGCCCGACTGCGAAATGCCCGAAGCCGAATGGGGCCTCGAAGAGTCGTTCCTCGAAGACGCCCGCCGGTTCGCGCATGAGAACGGCTTCGAATTGCGGGAGATGGTCTTCGACGAACCCGAGCACCTCTCTCCCCTCGTCGCAGACCTGCATCGATGGTGGTATCGCGAGCGCGGCATGGTCCACGCCAACAGGCTCATGGTCGGCTCCTTCATCGCCATGGAGCCATACTGGGCGCTCCGCACCGGCAGCGTTCCGTTCTGGCTCAAGTTCATGATGGAACCCTCTGCCGAGTGGCTTGAGCACTACCTGGACAACACCGAACCCTACGACGAGATCTACCTCACCCTCTTCCAGAGCGGCGTCGACCCCGTTGGACTCGCGAGCATCGACCAGTGGAAAGAGCTGCTCAAACGTGCCCGCAAATCCGGGCAATTCCTCGCCACAGAACCGGATAAGCACCCACGCGACTTCGGCGTCTTCCCCCGTCTCACCCAGCACACCCGGGACACCATCCCTGCGCGCTACCCGCTCCCCGGGCCCATGCCTCTCGCCACGTTCCAGCGCTTCCTCGAACAGTCAGGGGACAGGTATCCCGTCTCCTGGCAATGGCCAGGATTGCCCGTCACCGGTGCTATCGCGGACAAGCCCCCGGCTGGCTGATCGCAATTCCGGTGCCGCATACCGTAGACTGACCGGATTTCCGGGTCGGGGGCGTAGATGAGCAATCCAGCCGAATCGTATGAAGAATACATCGTTCCCGCGCTCTTCGAGCCATGGGCCGCCGAGCTCATGCAGCGCATCGTCGGTCACCCCGGCGACGACTTGCTCGATGTCGCGTGTGGTACCGGTATCGTCGCACGGCGTTCACGGCCCGCCCTCGGTGACGAATCCGCCGTCTGCGGCGTCGACCCGAACCCCAACATGCTCGCCGTCGCCCGGCGCGCCTCCGAACGCGAGAAGGTTGCCGTGGACTGGCACGAAGGCCGGGCCGAAGAGCTCCCGTTTCCCGATGCCAGCTTCCGGATGGTTCTGTGTCAGCAGGGTGCCCAGTTCTTTAGCGACCGGCCGCAGGGCTTTGCCGAGATGAGGCGCATCCTCGACGAGGAGGGGCGGATCGCCACCAGCACATGGCTCCCCATCGAGCACCACCCCTTCTTCAGCGCGCTCAACGACGCGATGCAGCGCCACCTCGGCACCGCAGCAGCCTCTGCGCCATTCACCCTCGGCGATGCGGCCGAGGTGAAACAGCTTCTCTCCGCCGCGGGTTTCCACGATATCGAGATCGAACATGTGACCCTCACCGCGAAATACCCGGACCCGGAGCGCTTCCTCGACGAGACCGTCAACGCCCTCATGGCCGTCGTCGTCTCCATGCTCGACATCGGCGAGGACGAACTCGCACGGGGCGTTACCGCCGTCAAAGAAGAGTTGCGCGAACCGCTCGAAGCCGCCGTCCACGACAATGTCGTCCACCTCCCCTGGCACAGCCACATCGCCACGGCAAAGGTCAGCCCCGCACGCTAGCCGAACGCACAAACGTTGAGCCAAAAAGCGGGCGCGCGAGCCAGGTCCACAGGAGCGCGAATACGATCGTGAACACTCCGAACCCCACCGCCAGCCCTGCCGAGGCTGCGGGGTCATCATTCACGAGCATCGTCACTGCCATTGCGGTCACCGCTGCCCCCAGGAGCGCAAACCACGCGATCACCGCGTAGCCAGCCTGCTGGGCCCACAGCGCTCCCCGCAGCAACCCGGCGCCCGTCGCAACCGCCACCGGGACGACGATGCCAAGGTCCATGAGCTTCACAACCCAGAACACCGTCGGGTTTTCTAGGTACTCGTCCGAGGTCGGTTCAGCGCTCCACGCGTCAGCCAGCCCCGGCAGGTGCAATCCCACGACCAGGAACACGGCCACGAGGATCATGGCAATCCCGCCAATCCTCGCCGTCCGTTGGGTGAGAACTGGGAGCCGGTCACGCGCGGTCAGCGACCATGCCCGCATCCCCACCGCGCCGCTGAGCACGAAGATCCCGAGGTACAGCGGAAAGAACGCTTCCACGTTTCCCGTGTACCGGTCGAACTCCTGGCCGATGGCGAGCTGCCCGGATACGTATGCGGCGTATGCTGCCGGCCCCACGGCCAGTACCGGCGCCGCCGGGTGACCGCGAAGCGCAAGCCACCCGATCGCAATTGTCACCGGGGCGACCACGAA
Organism: Dehalococcoidia bacterium; assembly: GCA_007118095.1. Lineage (GTDB taxonomy): Bacteria > Chloroflexota > Dehalococcoidia > Tepidiformales > Tepidiformaceae > SLAK01. Next base: position 2,253 of record SKSF01000056.1, on the reverse strand, counting down.
CAGAGAGACTGCATCCGCTCCAGTCACCTGGTTCAACATGTCGTCGGAGACTTTGTGGTCGATGACGTCCAGCGCCAGTGGACCGAGCAACGCTGCGATGGCCGTCACGATGCCGAGCAGCACGAGTCCGGCGCCGGTCAGGTGGTAGGCGTACATACCCAACCCGGCGCGTCGAGCCGCACCCTCAATGTGTGGCTTCATCCGGTGGTGTCAGGGTCATGGGTTCGTTCCCCTCGCACCCGTGCTCGTAAACGAGGTCCGAGCTCACTTCCCGGGCCTCGTAGCGATCGATTGTCTCGCGCGTCACCCGCTCCGAGAACACATAGATGTTGATATGCGTGAGCCGCGTATCGTCCTCACCGCGCCACGTCTCGCACAGGTGCTCGGAGAGGTACCAGGTAGCACCGCCTGTCGAGCCCGCGCGCCGCACCCCCGTCATGTAGAACCGCTCCCGGTAGGTGTCGTACTGCCTGTGAAGCTGGCTATATGGCCGCTCGAATGACAGCGGGCGGTTGTTGTAGAGGTCGAGCAACTCGTCATCAGTCGTCCGCGCCGCGATCACATGATATCGGTCCGTCGTCCGCGGTTGCGGCGCGAAGATCGTCCAGTCCGGCTGCCGAACGCCCAGGATGGCTGTGAGCTCGCGGTTCTGTTCCTCCACATCGCCCAGGTCGATGTCCCAGTCCGTCAACTCGTTGGAGAAAAACGAAATGGCCGGCAGCAGCATCACCATGAAGAACGCCAGCGCGAATGTCCCGCTGAAGACACCTGCCGCCACCGGCCGCGGTATCTGCTCGCCCAGCGCCAGCCGCGGCAGACGTCCCGCGAGCCAGTAGCCACCCCGCTCAATTGCCCCCGCCGCCCGCTCGACGTACGGGTAGACGCGCACGAACGTCAGGACCCGCCGCGCGTCATCCCAGAACACTGACTGGAAGAACAGTGACACACCCATCATTCCCACGTACGGGAACGCGCCGATCCGCACCGTGAACGCAAACCCCAGGTGCCCGCCGAAGAGACACAGCGCGAGCAGCATCCGCGGCCGCCCGACCATCAGCAATAGGAGTGGCGACAGGAAGAGGAGGTAGTACCAGAACATCCCACCCCATTCGAGCGCGGTCATGAAATTCCGCATCGTATCGCCGAGCAGAAACGTCGTGTCATCAAGCCCGAAAATCAGCGGCGTCGCATCCCCACTCGTCCAGAGCTCGTTGCCTGCCTTGTGCAACCAGTTGGCGAAGTACATGTAGACCATCTGGGCGAGGATCGCGAGAGATGCCACGTTCGCCACGCGTGGCCGCGGCTCCCTCTCGGCATGGATTGCATCGATAGACCACCGTTCACCAAGCGGCAGGAACATCGCCCAGAACAACAGGAACCGGAACAGGATGTCCGCGTAGCTCGTCACCAGCATGTTCCGGTGGTCGAGCGAAATCACCAGCAAGAACGACAGGATCATCGCGATCCGCGTCTTGTAGCCAATGATGAGCTGGACCGCGATCAGCCCCTGGATCACAAACAGGACCGCCGTGAGCGTCGGGTCGCCGGTGAAGAAATAGACGGAGAACGCGTTGTCCGGTGACGTGTCCTGCCCGAGAGCGCGCGGGACCACCCCGTCTTCGGTGTAGAAGAACGTGAACCGCCGCGCCCGCAGCAACAGGTCCAGGATGATCAGCAGGCCCGCGACAATCCGGAACACCGCCAGCGTGCGCGTGTCGATAGTCAGGCACGTGCGCACATACTCACGGAAGCCATCCCAAACGTCGCGCTTCGACGGCCGTTTCAGCTCGCGCCCTGCTAAACGCACAGCACGAGTATAGCCATCTCACCCCTGCTCGATAGGGAAAGCCCGAGCATCGAGTGAGCGTTTCGCACGCAATTTGCTGTACGAAACCGCATCGGACATGCTGAAGGCATGAAACCGCTGTACCGCTTTCGCCCGCTGGGATACCTCGGGTTTCTCGGGCTCCTGGGATTGCTCGGTATACCGTTGGACAACGCGGCACTCTACGGGATGTTTGGCTTCTTCGGCTTCTATGGATTCTTCGGGCTCGAAGAACCCAATGCCTCGTAACCGCAGGATCCGCACCTCCTGCCCGCCCCCTACCCCGGCCGGAACTTCACCAGCGTGATCGCATCGCTCACATCCTCGTACACTGCCTCAACGGGCATCCCGATCCGCACATCCTCGATTTCGCATTCCACGATGTTCGTCGTCATGTGCGGCCCTTCCTCCAGCTCCACGATCGCGAT